>JAJBVU010000259.1 GCA_020859645.1 Eubacterium sp.
CAATTATTTGTACGGGTACAATGTATTTTATTTATTATTCCTCTTCATTTAATTTATCGTAAAATGATTTTAGCTTTTCCTTAACCTTTTTATGAACCTCTTCCGCCGGGTGTCCTGTCAAAAGAGATATTCCCTCGTCAATAGTCTCTATTGCATAAATCTTAAAGCTGCCGTTTTTGACCGCTTCCAAAACCTCGTCGGTTAAAACAAGCTCTTTAACATTCTGTTTGGGAATAATTACCCCCTGTGTGCCTGTTAAGCCCTTAATTTTACAAATTTCATAGAAGCCCTCTGTTTTTTCAGTAACTCCCCCAATGGGCTGAATTTTGCCGAACTGGTTTACACTGCCCGTTACAGCAAAACTCTGTTTTATAGGCAAGCCCGAAAGGCTTGAAAGTATGGCGTAAATTTCGGTAGAAGAAGCTGAGTCTCCGTCAACGCCGCCGTAATTCTGTTCAAAGCAGAGACGGCATGAAAAGCTCAAAGGGAAGTCCTGAGCGTAGGTATGCCCTAAGTAGCCCGTCAAAACCTGAACGCCCTTAGTGTGAATTTCGCCGGACATCTCGCTTTCCTTTTCTATATTAACTATTCCGGCTTTGCCCATATAGGTTGATGCCGTAATTCTCGAAGGTCTGCCAAAAGATGCGCCGTAGGCTTCCATAACCGAAAGTGCGTTAATCTGCCCTACCTGCTCCCCTTCTGTGTCAATAAGCATATCCCCCTCGGCATACATTTCCGTCAGCTTATCCTCATAAATTGAAATTCGCTTTCTTGCTCTTTCAATTGCCGCCTTAATGTGAGTGCCTTCGATGTTAGGTGAGCCTTCCTGTTCGGCTATGCTGTCAGCTTCCGTTAAAACCTCATTAAGCTTTGAGAAAATCGCCGACAGCCTGTCACGTCTGCCGCTTAAGCGCTTCGAAAACTTAACGGCTTCGTTGGCGGCGGAAAGGCTCAGGGGCTTGGTTTCATTTACCTCCGCAAAAGTCTTAAGATAGCCCATAAGCTCGGAAAGATTGGACTTTTCCGCAGGCATTTCATAGTCGAAAAACGCCGTAACCTTAAAAAGCTTTTCTGCGTCCTCGTCGGCCTCTTTCAAAAGGTCATAATAATATGAGGAGCAGACTATAATAATTTTTCCCGTAAACTTCACAGGCTCAGGCTTAAGGGTTGTTATTGAAATGCCGGAAAACTGATAGTCCTTAATAGGCTCAATGTTTATTTCACCTGTTTTCAAAACACGCTTTATTGTTTCCCATGCGTAGGGCGTCTGTAAAATGTCGGTAAGCTGAAGAATTAAATAGCCTCCGTTGGCTTTATGAAAAAGCCCCGGCATAATCTTCATAAAGTCTGTGGTGTAGTTGCCGTATTCATTGTCGAACTCAACCTCTCCCACAAGCCCCAAATAACTGGGGTTATAGCTGACGATAACCGGCGCCCCTTCAAGCCCGCTGTTGTCCACAAGAAGATTTACTCCGTATTTCTGCAAAGCCTCGTCCGGGTTCTTTTTAGGGGCAAAGGGCAGAATAGCCGACATAAAGTCCTCTCCCTCATCGCCGTCGTTATCCGAAAAAAGTTCTAAATTCGAAAGAATGTCCTCTTTAAGGCTTATTAGATATTCGGCAACCTTAGGGCAGTGTGCGTATTTTTCCTGCAAAGGCGAAAAAAGTCTGCCTACGGTAAAAAGCCCTACGTTATAATCTATATCAACAATTTCCTTTTTTATTTCCGACTCGGTCAGCTTAACCTCTTTTATAAATTCGTCCGCCGATTCCGTTACAAGGTCAGACCGTCTGCTGAAATCGTCTCTGACCTCCTTGCTTAAGGCGTCATATTCATCGTCCGAAATAGCCTTTCCGTCGATTATGGGTGTAAAGGTTAAGCCGCCGGCGGAATTTTTCACCGAAAAGCCCTCTTCTCTCGCCTTGTCGCTTATCTGCTTAACGGCTTCATCACGCTTCGTCTGAATTTGCTTAAGCAAAAGCTCCTTTTCGCTTTCATACTGCTCCGTTGCGTAAGCCTTGGGCAGCTCCACAGTAAGGGTATGAACAAGCTCCCCTATTTCAGCTTTAAAAATACTTCCCTCTCCCGAATTAAATTCAAGCATAAGAGGATTTTTCGGGTTCTTAAAGTTATAAACACAGCATATATCCTTGGGAGCAGGCTCATTTGCGGCAGCTTCTTCAGCCAGCATTTTGGCAAAGGCGGTTCTTCCGCAGCCTGTTCTGCCCACTGTCATTATGTTATAGCCCTTTTTCTTAAGAGAAAGTCCGAATTTTATGGCTTCAACGGCTCTTTTTTGACCTATTGCCGTAAAGCTTGTTTTCGGCGTAATATCGGAAAAGTCCGTTTCATAGAGAAGGTCTTCATATTTAAGTTCGGTTATCATAGACTTCACCTCGATTTATAAATTTTTCCACATAATAAGGGCGCTTTCCCTGTTGTCGCTGTAATATTCGGGTCTGATGCCCTCTGCCTTAAAGCCGAAGCTTTCATAAAGGTGTATGGCAGTTTTGTTTGATACTCTGACTTCAAGGGTCATTCCTATCATATGCTTTTGCTTCGCCAATTGTATCAGCTCCTCCATAAGCCTTTTCCCTGCGCCTTTGCCCTGCTCCTCGGGAACAACCGCTACGTTTGTTATATGTCCCTCGTTTACAACGTGCCACATTCCGGCGTAGCCTATGGGCTTTCCCTTTTTTTCGCAGATTATGTAGTAGGTCAGACCGTTTTTGAAATCGTCCTCTATCATTTTTCTGCTCCATGGAATCGAAAAGCACCTTTTTTCTATATCTGCTATTATGTCAATATCCGCCTTTGTCATTAATCTGAATGAAAGGGCGTTTTCTCTCTCTTCCAATTCTCTTTCCGCCTGTGACTTTCTGAGGTATATAAGCTCTGCGTCCTCAGGCTCAATAGCTTTGTTCTCCTTTACGGCTTTAACTGCCAAAGTGCCTATACAGGCGGCTCTCTGAAGCCTTTTTGTGTTGTCCCCAATTTCAAAGCCTGCTTTCAAAATTTCATTTTCAAAGGGAACTGTTCCGTCACCTAAAAATACAGCAGGCTTGCCCTGAGCCTTAACCTTATCTATAACCGCTTCGATACTGTCTGCATCGTAGGCTGTTTTAGGCTTAAGGCTTCCCTTTTCCTTTTCGTAAATGCAGTAATAGACCTGACCTCTCCTTGCGTCCATAACCGGAACAACAAGCTTGCCGCTTTCAGCGGCGTTTTCCGCAATAACATCTAAAGTGGGTACAGCTATGAGCTTTTTGCCCAAGGCAAGACACAGCCCCTTCGCCGCCGCCATACCTATTCTTAAGCCCGTAAAGGAGCCGGGACCGCAGCTTACCGCAACATAGTCAATATCCTTTTTGTCTACATCAAGGGTTTTAAAAAGCTGTTCAGCCAAAGGCATAAGCGTTTGAGAATGTGTCATTTTATGGTTTATAAAAAATTCGCCTAAAACCTTTTCTTCCGTCACAATTGCGGCGCTTGCGGCAATTCCGCTTGAGTCCAATGCCAAAATGTTCATAACCTCACCTCAATTTTTCTGTAATTTTCCCCTTTTTCCAAGTCCTTTTCTATATTTATCCAAACTGCACTTTCGGGAATAGCTTCCTTCACAAGCTCCGCCCACTCTATAAGACAGACCCCTTCGCCGTAAAAATATTCGTCAGCCCCTATGCCGTAAAGCTCCTCCTCGTCCTCAAGGCGGTAAACGTCAAAGTGATACAGCTTAAGTCTGCCTGAATATTCGTTTATTATGGTGAATGTGGGGCTTGTTATATGCTCCGTTATTTCAAGACCTTTGGCAAAGCCCTTTGCAAAGGCTGTTTTGCCTGTTCCCAAGTCTCCGCTTAAGCAGAAAATGTCTCCGGCTTTTGCTGATTTGGCTAATCTTTCCCCTAATTTTTCCGTTTCTTCCGGGCTTTTTGTTATATAGGTATTATTCATTTAAGCTCAATTCCTTTTTCTTTCATTAGATTTATGAAGTGGTTGCAAATAATTTCCGCTCCGCTGTAGTTTAGGTGGGCGTCATCTCTGAAGTTTTCATCTGTTACTAAATTTTCTTCACTGTTTATAATATTATAGTCAAAATAAGGCACGTCAAGCTCCTGTGCGACTAAAGCTATTTTACTATGAATTATATCATATTTTTCAATATAGTCAAGTGAAACAGGGGCAACAGGGGCAGTTACAAATATAAGGTTTGCTCCCTCTTCCCGGCAAAGCTCGGCAATCTTTTTAAGGTATTTCATCTGAACGTCCGAAAAAGAGAAGTCTCTGCCGTTAAGCCCTCTAAACTGGTTTGTTTTGTCATATTCACCGGGCAGCATATTATAGGTACAGTAGATAAAGCCCTTTGTTCCGTATTCCTCAACTCCCTCGGTGTGCTTTTCATCTTCGGGCTTGGGTATGTCGAAAAGGTTTCTGAACCTTTCCTCATATTCGTCTGATTTATAAGCAAAGTAGTCAGACTGATATTTCAAAGCGTCTACGGAATATTTTATTTTTTCAGACAGCGGAAAACCCTTTTCAATATATTCCGATTTCAGGGCAGTGTCGTCCATAACCTGAAAAAGCTGCGTCACCTGATTAATCTGAAAGTCTGTGTTCAAGACGCCCCAATAGACCTCCATTACAATAGTTTTGGGGCTTTGGTGCTTAAAAATATCCTTAAGCTCATAATAGGTTGAAGCCGGAAGCTGAAGAGGCATACCCATGTTAAAGCTGTTTGTGCCTAATTCACTGTCGAAAATCTCAGGGTCAAAAGTACAGTAGGCATGAGACGAGCCTACGAAAATAAGGTCATAAGCTTCATCCTCCTTATAAAAATCTTCAAACCTTTGAGCATTGTGGTTGTTTATTTGATTTTCCTTTGAAGCCTGCTTATAGGTTTCACCAAGCCACATAACCGCCGGAATAAGAAGTCCGCAGAAAAGCAGGGCTTTTATAAGCAAAACCCCGTAATATTTAAAATTGGAAATATATAAATTCCGCTCCACTGTCAAACACTCCTGTTGAAATTATTATGAAAACAAGGCAGAAATAAAAGCCGAACCGAATTGGGAAAGGCGTTTTTTCCATAACACTTGTTATATTGCCTTTAAAGCTTATTAATTCCATAAAAAACAGAATTAAAACCGAGCCGAGACTTAAAACAAGGGGGTAAAGCCCAAGCCCCCAGCTTGTAACCGAAGCATAAATATACTCAGGGTTTATAATCTGCGACAGATTTTCTCCCAAGTGGGCTGTAATGTAAAAAGCATCGGTCAAGGTGTCGGCTCTGAAGAAAATCCATGCGTAAACCACCAAAGCGAATGTTATAACGCCGCTGATAATATCCGTAAAGAAGCTTTTGGGGCAAAGCTTACCTATTGTTTCGCTTTTAATTCTGCCGATTATCTGAAAAGCTCCGTGCAGAGCACCCCAAAACACAAATGTCAGATTTGCCCCGTGCCACAAGCCGCTTAAAATAAAGGTTACCATTATGTTAAACGCCCATCTGGGTTTTGAAACCCGGCTTCCCCCTAAGGGAATATAAACATAGTCCTTAAACCACGTTGAAAGAGAAATGTGCCACCTGCGCCAAAACTCCTTTATGGATCGTGAAAAATAGGGTCTGTCAAAGTTTGTCATAAGGCTTATGCCCATAGTTTTGGCTGTGCCTATGGCTATATCCGAATAGCCCGAAAAGTCGCAGAAAATCTGTATGGTAAAAAGCAAAGCCCCTACTATAAATGAAAAGCCGTCAAAGTCCTTAGGATTTGCAAAAATCGTATCCACAGCCACGGCGAGCCTGTCCGCAATAACCACCTTTTTAAAATAGCCTATTATCATAAGCTTAACACCCATAACAATATTTTCAGCCCGTAACGGGTGCTTTGCGGAAAGCTGCGACAAAAGGTTTTTAGCTCTTTCAATAGGCCCTGCCACAAGCTGAGGGAAGAAGGTTATAAAAAGAGTAAACTCAAAGGGATTTCTGACAGCCTTTATGTCTCCCCTGTAAACGTCTGTGGTGTAAGCCGCAGCCTGAAATGTATAAAAGCTGATGCCCATGGGCAAAATTATATTCGGCTCAAAGGGCATAAGGCTTAAGCCGATAAGACCCAAAGCCCCGAAAATAAGACGGCTTAAAAAAGCCAGATATTTAAAAACCGCCAGCAAGCCGAAGTTTATAATAAGGCTTAAAACATAAAGCCTTTTTTTGACCTTCCCGTCTTTGTGCCTTTCTATCATAAGCGACAAGCCGAAATTTGAAAGAGCCGAAAACAAAATTAAGAGAATAAGGGCAGGCTCCCAAGCCATATAAAATATAAGGCTTGCAATAAGAAGCATAAAACGGCTCAGCTTATAGGGCAAGGCGTAGTAAAGAATAAGCACAATTATAAAAAATACTATATAGTTTGCGGAATTGAACAGCATTGTTGTTTCCTCACGATTTATTTTAAGGAAGCGATAAATTAATTAATCGTGCTTCCTTAAGTTTCAGCTTCTATTTTAAACCAAATAAGAAAATTTTACAACGGTTTTTAGAGATATTAAAATTTTTAATGAATAATCTATTAAGCTTGAAATATTGAAACTTTACATAATTTTTGTTTGCTAATTTTGTCTGTGTATGATATAATAAGTTTTGGTGTTTACACTCATTAATTATATTTTTACAAGGAAGTGATTTATTAAGTGGACGGTCGAAGTCGAAATACGAAAGCAGAATCTTAAGCAAAGGGTCAAAAGCTTCAAATGAGATTTTCGCCCCTCACTTATTCTGCTTTCGTAATCAAAAAAAGCGAAAGGAGAATATTGACAATGACAGACGAAAACAGATTTGAAGAGCTTTTGGAGCTTGTAAAGGAAAAGAAGTTTGTGCAGCTTAAGAAAATTCTCGTTGAAATGAACGAGGTTGACGTGGCGGAATTTATTTGCGAAGCGGAAGAGGAAAAAATGGTTATAATCTTCCGAATGCTTCCCAAAGACATATCCGCAGACGTTTTTGCAAACCTGCCTATAGAGGTTCAGCACCACATTATCAAAAGTATTTCAGACCGAGAGGTTTCCCTTATAATCGAGGATCTCTTTGTGGACGATGCGGTAGATATGCTTGAAGAGCTGCCGGCAACGGTAGTCAAAAGGGTTTTAAGAGCCGCAAACCCGGACACAAGAGAGCTTATAAACAAGTTTTTGAAATACCCGGAAAACAGCGCCGGAAGCGTTATGACGGCGGAATATATAGCCCTTAAAAAGCATATGACTGTTGGAGAGGCTATTGACTATATCCGCAAAAACGGCGTTGACAAGGAGACAATTTACACCTGTTATGTAACAGACGATACCCGAATTTTGGAGGGTGTTGTGTCCTTCAGAGAGCTTATAATGAACCCCTATGAGACTCTTTTGGGAGACATAATGGACGAAAATGTAATCAAAGCCGTAACAACCGACGACAGAGAAGAGGTTGTTGAAAGCTTTAACAAATATGACCTTATTGCTCTGCCCGTTGTTGACACAGAAAACAGGCTTGTAGGCATTATCACCGTAGACGACGCTGTTGACGTAATGGAACAGGAGGCAACAGAGGACTTTGAAAAAATGGCGGCTATGCTGCCAAGTGAAAAGCCCTATCTTAAAACAGGGGTTTTCCGCCTTGCGGCAAACAGAATACCCTGGCTTTTGGTTCTTATGATAAGCAGTATGCTGACAGGGGGCATTTTGGCAAAATACGAACAGGCTTTTGCGGTAATTCCCCTTCTTGTCACCTTCATACCTATGCTCACCGACACAGGGGGCAACGCAGGCAGCCAAAGCTCCACTATGATTATAAGAGGTATGGCTGTCGGCGAAATTAAAAGCGGCGACTTTCTCAGAGTTTTTTGGAAGGAGTTCAGAGTTGCCTTAATTTGCGGAGCGGTTCTTGCGGCGGTAAACTTCATCCGCCTTCAAATCACCAACCCCGGCAACGGACTTATTATTATTACGGTTGTAATAAGCCTTTACGTAACGGTTCTTCTTGCCAAAACAATCGGCGGTCTTCTGCCTATGGCGGCTAAAGCCCTTAAGCTTGACCCTGCTATTATGGCTTCACCCCTGATAACCACAATCGTTGACGCAGTGAGCCTTGTGGTTTATTTTCAGCTTGCAGTAAAAATTTTGGGAATATAACTGACAAGATAAATCCTGTTTTTCTCATATATTCACACAAAAAAGCTTCGTTCCCGATTTGAGAGCGAAGCTTTAATTTATTGTCAAATTTTATTTAGCCAAGGCAAGGCTTTGGGCAAATTCCTTAACCGCTTCGGCGCTTCCGCCGCTTTGGTTAATTACTCTTATAAGGGCTGAGCCTACGATACAGCCGTCGCCGATTTTATTAAATCTGTCGCAGTCCTCTTTTTTGGAGATGCCGAAGCCTATGCAGACAGGTGTGTCGGTATGCTTTTTAACCTCAGCCATAAAGCCGTCAACTCTGTCATCAAATGATGAGCTTCTTCCTGTTACGCCCAAAGACGAAACGCAGTAAACAAAGCCCTTAGCTTCTTTAACAAGCATTTCAACTCTGTCGCCGGAGGTTACTGCCACAAGAGGAATCATATAAAGATCTGTTTTATCTATATATGGCTTTACATCGTCATATTCCTCATAGGGCAAATCGGGAATAATTACACCGTCAACATCAATATCCACAAGAAGCTTAACAAATTCCTCGGCACCGTAGCAAATTATCGAGGAATAATAAACCATTACCACAAGGGGGATTTGGCTGTTTTTTCTTACTCTCTGGGCTAAAACTCTAAGCTTTTCAAAGGAAAAGCCTGCGGAAATCGAGCGAAGCCCTGCTTCCTGAATTACGGGGCCGTCTGCCAAGGGATCTGAGAAGGGAATACCCAGTTCGATTATATCTGCCCCGCCCTCTTCAAGGGCATAAATAAACTCCTCTGATTTTTCGATTGAAGGGTCACCGGCTGAAATATATGTTATAAGGGCTTTTTTGCCCTGTTCCTTAAGCTCCTGAAATTTTTTGTCTATTCTGTTCATATCAAATTTCCTTTCCTAAATATTTAGCCACAGTATGCACGTCCTTGTCCCCTCTGCCCGAAAGATTTACAACGATAATATCGTTTTTGTCCATTTCGGGGGCTTCCTTCATAGCCTGAGCTAATGCATGGGAGCTTTCAATAGCAGGCATAATTCCCTCATATTTGCAGAGAGCCTTAAAGGCTTCGATGGATTCGTCGTCTGTAATCGATGTATACTTTACTCTGCCGATATCGTGAAGATAAGCGTGTTCGGGGCCTACTCCGGGATAGTCAAGACCGGCTGAAATTGAATAGGCTGTTTTGACTACGCACTCGTTGTCCTGTAAAATTGCCGACTTCATACCATGGAGAACCCCCGGTTTCCCTCCGGCAAAGGCGCTGGCGTGCTTTCCTGTTTCAATGCCAAGACCTGCCGCTTCAACGCCTATAAGCTCAACGTCCTTATCCTCAAGGAAGGGGTAGAACATACCGATTGAGTTTGAGCCGCCGCCGACACAGGCGTAAACTCTTTGGGGAAGCCTTCCCTCAGCCTCTAAAATCTGCTTTCTTGTTTCGTCACCTATTATTCTCTGGAAGTCTCTTACCATTGTGGGGTAAGGGTGAGGGCCTACGGCTGAGCCTATAATATAAAATGTGTCCTCGGCTCTTGCCACCCATGTTCTGATAGCTTCGTTTGTGGCGTCCTTAAGGGTTCCCGTTCCTGTTGAAACAGGCACAACCCTTGCGCCCAAAAGCTCCATTCTGAAAACGTTAAGCTTCTGTCTCTCAATGTCCTCTGTTCCCATATAAACCTCGCAGTCCATACCGAAAAGCGCCGCAACTGTAGCTGTGGCAACGCCGTGCTGACCTGCTCCCGTTTCAGCAATAACCTTTGTTTTGCCCATATGGCGTGCAAGAAGCGCCTGTGCAATGGCGTTGTTGATTTTGTGAGCCCCTGTGTGGTTTAAATCCTCTCTTTTGAGATAGATTTTAGCGCCGCCTAAGGCTTCTGTCAGTCTCTCCGCATAATATAAAACAGAGGGTCTGCCTACATACTGCTTCATATAATAGTCAAAGTCCTTTTTGAACTCCTCAGAGCTGCAGTAGCTCTCATATTCCTTTTCCAATACCTTTAAAACCGTCATAAGAGACTCAGGTACATACTGACCGCCGTAAATTCCGAAATCCTTGCTCATATTTCAATTCCTTTCTTTTAATGCTTCGAAAAGCTGTTTTATCTTATTATAATCCTTAAAGCCGTCGGTTTCAACAGAAGATGATAAATCTATTACGTCCGGGTTCACAACCGAAGCCGCTTCGCAAATGTTTTCAGCCGAAATGCCCCCTGCAAGCACTGTATAATGCTTTTTTGCAAATTCCGCTGCAAGCTCCCAGTTTATGCACTTGCCCGTTCCTCCCCGCATATCCTTGTCGTATGCGTCAAGGAGAAAGCCGTCAACATCATAAAGAGCTGCCTTTTCAAGAACTGAGCCGTCTTTAACGTGAAGTGCCTTCCACACTGTTTTGTCTTTAAACAGACTGCAGTAGGCGTTGTCCTCGTCAGAGTGAAGCTGAACCACGTCAAGCCCTACGCTGTCGGTTATTTTGCGAACCTCTGAGACTTCCATATCCGCAAAAACCCCTACTGTTTTAATATCATCCCTTAAAGCCTTTTTTATTTCAATGGCTGTTTCAATGTCTATCTGACGCTTACTCTTTGCGAAAACGAAGCCTGCAAAGCTTACATCAAATTCATTAACATAGACTGCGTCCTCTTTTCGCCTTAAGCCGCAAATTTTAATTAAGGGCTTTTTCATATGCTTCACGAAATTCACCGGCTTTCTTAATAATATCTCCGCTTCGCATAAAGCTTTCGCCAACCAAAACGGCTGAAACACCGGCGGAAGCCACAATCGCTATGTCCTCGGCAGTATGGATTGAGCTTTCACTGACAACAACCTTGTCTTTAGGCACCTTTTCGCAAAGTCTCACAGTTGTATATATGTCCTCTGAAAAGTCCTTAAGATTTCTGTTGTTAATTCCCACAATTTCAGCCCCTGCCGAAAGAGCCTGTTCAAGCTCCTCTTCGTTGTGGGTTTCAACCAATGCGTCAAGCCCTACACCCTTTGCAAATTCTATATATTCCTTCAAAACACGAACGTCCTTCAAAACCGCCGCAATAAGCAGAACCGCCGAAGCCCCTAACTCCCTTGCTTCAAATATCTGCATTGGGGAAATTACAAAGTCCTTTCTCAGAAGAGGAAGATCGATTTCCTTATGAATTGCCTTTAAATATTCAGGTGAGCCTTGAAAGAAGTGTTCCTCTGTCAAAACAGAAACTGCGTCAACGCTTTTTCCGTAGGCCTTAGCCACCTCAACAGGCTTAAAATCCTCTTTAATTACCCCTCTTGAGGGTGAAGCCTTTTTAACCTCCCCTATTATTGAAAGCCCCTCTTTTTGAAGCGCCGCCTTAAAGCTCGCTGTTTTGTCGGTGTTCATTTTTTCATACAAATTTCTCACATCGAAAATATATCTGCTTTCACTTAAGGTCAGAGCTTTTCTTGCACAAATATCGTCAAGTATCATATAAGCCCCTCCTTAATGAAATTTTTCACTATTCTCATTCCCTCGGGGGTATAAATGGATTCGGGGTGGAACTGCAGACCGATTATGGGAAGCTCCTTATGTCTTATTGCCATAACCTCGCCCTCAAACTGAGCCGCAACGTCAAAGCATTCCGGAACCTTTGTAACCGAAAGGGAGTGATACCTTGCCGCCTTCATAGGACTTTTTATGCCAGAAAAAATACCTTTTCCGTCATGCTCTATCATAGAAGCCTTTCCATGGAAAAGCTCCTTTGCATTGCTGACTGTTCCGCCGAAAGCCGCCGCAATAGACTGATGACCTAAGCAGACGCCTAACATAGGTATTTTTCCGGCACAGGTTCTTATTATTTCGATACAGTTTCCGGCTTCCAAGGGTGTTTTAGGCCCGGGAGATATAACAAGCCTGTCGGGCTGCATTTTCAAAACCTCTCCGCCGGAAATACTGTCATTTCTGAAAACTCTTATATCTCTGTCAAACTGACCTATATACTGATATAAATTATAGGTAAAGGAGTCATAATTATCTATAAGAACAACCATTAAATGTCACCTCCTATTGCTTTAACAAGGGCTCTGACCTTGTTGTGGCACTCTTCAAATTCAGCCGCCGGAACGGAGTCCGCAACGATGCCTGCTCCTGCCTGCATATAAGCCTTTCCGTCCTTAATTATCATAGTTCTGATTGTGATGCAGGCGTCCATATCGCCGTTAAAGCTGAAATAGCCGCAGGCACCGCCGTATGTGCCTCTTCTGAGATTTTCAAGCTCGTCTATAATTTCCATAGCCCTTATTTTAGGCGCACCGGAAAGAGTTCCTGCCGGAAGGAAGGTTGAAAGAACGGAAAATGCGTCCTCGTCCTTTTTCTTTTCGCCCTCAACGTATGTAACCATATGCATAACGTGGGAATAATAATGCACCTGCATAAACTCTGTTACCTCAACAGAGCCTATTTCAGCCACTCTTCCCATATCGTTTCTCGCCAAATCCACAAGCATAACGTGCTCCGCCTGTTCCTTAAGGTCGTTTTTAAGGCTTAAGGCAAGGCGAATATCCTCTTCGGCATTTTTGCCTCTTTTTCTGGTTCCGGCAATGGGACAGGTTTTAACTCTGTTTCCCGTAACCTCCACAAGCATTTCGGGGGAACAGCCGGCAATCTGATAATCGCCGAAGTTATAATAAATCAAATAAGGCGAGGGGTTAATTTGTCTAAGCTGTCTGTAAAGGTCGATAGGCTTGCTGGCTGTTTCAACAGTCAGTCTCTGAGACAAAACCACCTGGAAAATATCTCCGTCATAAATATATTTTTTGGCTTTCTTGACCATATCCATATATTCCTCTTTTGTTACATTGCAGGTTACGGAGCCGCAGAGAGCCTTGGGCATTTCGTATTTTTCAGCCGGAACAACGGATTTAACCTCTTTTTCCATTTTGTCTAAAATGGCTTCCGCACGGGCTTTTCCGTAGTTGTCCTTTGTGTCTAAAACTACAAGCCTTATGCAGTCGTGCATATGGTCATAAATTATAAATTCTGTGAAAACCATAAGGTTTACAACGGGAACCCCTATTTCGTCGGGGTTTTCATCGGGAAGCTTTTCATACTGACGAATAACGTCATAGCCTATTGTGCCTACAGCCCCGCCTATAAATGAAACGTCTAAGTCAGTTTCCACCTCAAAATTCGAAAGGTAGTCTCTTACGCCGTCAAGAAGCTTACCCTCGTAAACTCTTTTTTCGCCGCCTTCGTCTATGGTCAGCTTGTCCGAGCCGTAAAGACAGGCAACGGGGTTCTTGCCCAAAAATGAATAGTTGATTTTGCCTTCGCCCCGGCTTTCCAGAATAAAGCCCTTTTCGTCGCCTACGTATTTATAAAACAGGGTTATTGGGGTTTCGGTGTCTCCGGAGAAAACCCTGTCATAAGTGGTCAAATATTTCATATATAAGCCTCCTTTTATAATAAATCACTAATTAATTTCTTCAAAAACATTAAATTATGCAGGCAAGCTTGCCTCTTTGGCTGTGTATCGACAACACTTTTGCATAAAAAAAATCCCATCCCTAAATTGGGACAGAACCTATAATCCTGCTATGCCACCCAATGCCAAAGCACTAAAAGCACAATTTTCAGGTACAAACATACCCTACCCCTGTAACGTGAGGAACACGTTTAAAGCTAATAAAGAAAGATCTCTTTCGCCCAAAGTCTCATGAGTCCATTCACATAAACCGCCCTGCTCCCCTCGCACCTTTGGAGAACTCTCTGAAAAAGGATAAGTTAAATGCTACTACTCTCAATCACAGACATTAATATTTAAACCTTGTATCAATTATACACCTAAGGCGACTGTCTGTCAATAACCAATTTATTAAAATTTTGATTTTCGGCAAAAACAGTAACAAACAGTATTATCCCAAAAATGAACAATACTATTTGTTAATGTTTCGTGTTCTTTAATAGCGAAAAAGACAGTTATTT
>JAJBVU010000001.1 GCA_020859645.1 Eubacterium sp.
TATTTTCATTCCAAAGGGTCATAGCAGCCCTGTGAAAAGGGGTTGCACCTTAAACTTCGCCAGGCTGCATTTAAGCCCCCCTTGAAAAAGCCGTATTTTTCGATTGCCTGATAGGCATATGTCGAACAGGTGGGGATGTATTTACAGCTTGGGGGCGTGCGGACGGATATAAAGTTTTTATAAAACATAATCATTTTAAGGGCTATTTTAGCCGCTAAGCTTTTTTTCATAAAAACATCATCCCTTTAAGAATTTTGCTGTTTCGGCGGATTTGCTTCACCTGTTAAAAGCTTGTGAATTTTTAAAAGGTGGTTTAAGCTTCTGTGGGTTTCGGCGTAGGTTGTGCCCTTCATAGCGGCTCTTGCAATAACCGCAATGTCATAGCCCGGCTTAATATTTTCCTCCGAAAGACGATAGGCTTCTCTAATGAGCCTTGTGACACGGCTTCTTACTACGGAATTGCCTATTTTTTTGCTGACGGAAATGCCCAGCCTGTTAATATCCGAATTATTTTTAATTACATACATAATGAGATATTTGTTGGCAATAGAGCGTCCTCTGCCGTAAACATATCTGAACTGTTGATTTTTTTTAAGCGACTGCGTAAACCTCACAAAACCCGCCTCCGACCTGTTTTAAAAGTATAAATCTTAAGAAAAGGGCTGCCTTTAGAGACAGCCCCGAAAAATCCTGTTATTTGGAAAAGCCTTAAGCTGATAATACCTTTCTGCCCTTAGCTCTTCTTCTTGCTAAAACCTTTCTGCCGTTAGAGGTTCTCATTCTCTTTCTGAAACCGTGTTCTCTTGAACGCTGTCTGGTTTTAGGCTGAAATGTCATCTTCATTATAAAAGCACCTCCTTGTTTATATCCTGCTTATTAATTATTCTGAAACAAGCACTGTTCTTAGTATAGTAGAAAATACCTTAAAAGTCAAGAAAAATTTTTAAAATCTTTCTGATTTTCGGCACATATTCAAATTTTTATAACTCTTAACACATATCGTCAAAGGTTATCATATCGTCGCAGGCTGCTCCGGCGGGAATCATAGGCAGAACCATTTCGTCTCTGTCTATAATGCAGTTTATGAGACAGGTTCTTCCGCTTTCGATAGCCTTTTCAAGTGCCGGAACAAACTCCGAAGGTCTCGTTACTTCGAAGCCCAATGCTCCGTAGGCTTCCGCAAGCTTACAGAAATCCGTACCCTTGTTAAGGGTTGTGTGAGAATAGCGTCTGCCGTAGAGAAGTGTCTGCCACTGTCTTACCATACCCAAAACCTCATTGTTTATGAGAATTTCGATTACGGGCAAATCGCCGAAAACAGATGTAGCAAGTTCGTTGTTGTTCATATAGAAGCAGCCGTCTCCGGCAATGTTAATACAAACCTTGTCGGGATTGCCTGCTTTTGCGCCTATGGCAGCTCCCAAGCCGTAGCCCATAGTGCCTAAGCCCCCTGAAGTAAAGAAGCTTCTGGGTGTCTTAACATTTAAGAACTGACAAGCCCACATTTGGTGCTGCCCTACTTCCGTTGTGATAATAGCGTCGCCCTTTGTAACCTCGTTTATTTTTTCGATTATAAACTGGGGTCTTAAGTGTTCGTCATGACAGTATTTCAAGGGGTTTTCCTTGTGGTAGTGAACAATTTCGTCCTTCCAGTGTGTGAATTTAACCTCACCTGTTTTAAGCTTAAGACGTTTGAAAATTTCCTTAAGGTCGCCTATAACCGCTGCGTCAGCCTTTATGTTTTTGTTTATTTCAGCCGGGTCAATATCCAAATGAATTATTTTGGCGTTGGGGGCAAACCGCTTAAAGCTTGTGGCAACTCTGTCGGAAAATCTTGCACCTGCCGCAATAAGCAGATCACACTCGTTAGCCGCTGTGTTTGCACCTACTGTTCCGTGCATACCTATCATACCCAAATATGAGGGGTGGTCACAGGGAACAACACCTAAGCCCATTGAAGTTGAGCAGACGGGCATATCGGTTTTATCCAAGAAGCTCAAAATTTCGTTTCTTGCTTCAGCAGCCACAGCACCGCCGCCAACGTAAAGAAGGGGCTTTTCCGCTGCGTTAATAAGCTCCGCCGCCTCTTCAATGTCCTTGTTGAGAATAGACTGTGTATGGGGCAAAACAGGCTCAGGGGCTTTATAGCTGTATTCAGCCTTGTTTGCGGTAACGTCCTTTGTTATGTCAACAAGAACTGCTCCTCTTCTTCCGCCCGAAGCAATTCTGAATGCCGAACGAATAGTGTCCGCAAGCTTGTTTACGTCCTTAACAATGTAGTTATGCTTTGTTATGGGCATAGTCACACCGGCAATGTCGACCTCCTGAAAACTGTCCTTGCCCAAATAGGGCAGACCGACGTTACAGGTTATGGCAACAAGGGGAATAGAGTCCATTTGAGCCGTAGCAATGCCTGTTACAAGGTTGGTTGCTCCGGGGCCCGATGTGGCGAAGCAAACGCCTACCTTGCCTGTTGAACGTGCATAGCCGTCGGCTGCATGGGCTGCACCCTGTTCGTGACTAGTCAAATAATGCTTTATTTCTTTTCCATGCTTATAAAGAGCGTCATATACATTTAATATAGCACCGCCGGGGTATCCGAACACAACCTCAACGCCCTGTTCCTTAAGACATTCTATAAGAATTTCAGAACCCGTTAAAAGCATATTATCACTCCTTTCATCAGTCGGTTTTAAGCACCGCACCCTTGTCGGCTGAGGTTACAAGCTTAGCATATCTTGCAAGCCAGCCTGTTTTGATTTTAGGCTCTGGAGCTTTAAAGTTTTTCTTTCTTTCAGCCATTTCTTCCGCTGAAACACGAAGGTTTATGCTTCCCTCGTTAATATCTATATCGATTGTGTCTCCTTCTTTTACAAGACCGATGGGGCCTCCTGCCATAGCTTCGGGAGAAACGTGACCGATTGAAGCGCCTCTTGAAGCACCTGAAAAACGTCCGTCTGTAATCAGAGCAACCTCTTTGTCAAGCTTCATACCGGCAAGGGCTGAGGTAGGCGAAAGCATTTCTCTCATACCGGGGCCGCCCTTAGGACCTTCATAGAGAATAACAACAACGTCTCCGGCAACGATTTTTCCGCCGAAAATAGCTTCAATAGCTTCTTCCTCGGAGTTGAAAACTCTTGCAGGACCCGAATGCTTAAGCATTTCGGGAGCAACTGCTGAACGCTTTACAACACAGCCGTCGGGGGCAATATTTCCCTTAAGAACGGCAATACCGCCTGTTGTTGAATAGGGGTTTTCAACAGGTCTTATAATTTCGGGGTTTTTATTGTAAGCCTTTTCGATGTTTTCGCCTACAGTTTTTAATGTACAGGTCATATTGTCAAGAGCCAAAAGACCTAACTTGCTGATTTCCTTCATAACCGCCGGGATTCCCCCTGCTTCGTTAAGCTCTTCGATGTAGTGAGGGCCTGCGGGAGCAAGGTGGCAGAGGTTAGGTGTTTTTGAGCTGATTTCGTTGGCGATGTCAAGGCTGATTTCAACGCCTGCTTCATGAGCGATTGCCGGAAGGTGAAGCATAGAGTTTGTGGAGCAGCCCATAGCCATATCCATTGTCAGGGCGTTTCTGAAAGCCTTTTCGTTCATAATGTCACGGGGCTTAATATCCTTTTCAACAAGCTTCATAATCTGCATTCCGGCGTGCTTTGCAAGAGCAACTCTGTCGCCGTAAACAGCCGGGATTGTGCCGTTTCCCGGAAGAGCCATACCTATAACCTCAGAAAGGCAGTTCATAGAATTGGCTGTGTACATACCTGAGCATGAACCGCAGCTGGGACAGGATTTATCCTCATATTCCTTAAGCTTTTCATCGTCAATAAGTCCGGCTTCATAAGCGCCTACTGCTTCGAAGGTTTTGGAAAGGCTCAGCTTTTCAAGGCTCTTTCCGCAGCCCATATGTCCGGCGAGCATAGGACCGCCGCTGACAACGATTGCAGGAATGTTTATTCTTGCAGCAGCCATTAACATTCCCGGAACGATTTTGTCGCAGTTGGGAATGAGTACAAGACCGTCAAAGCCGTGAGCCATAGCCAAAGACTCTGTTGAGTCCGCAATAAGCTCTCTTGTGGGCAGTGAATAGTGCATACCTATGTGACCCATAGCAATTCCGTCGCAGACGCCTATGGCAGGAACCTCGATAGGTGTTCCGCCTGCCGCTAAAATGCCCTGTTTAACGGCTTCGCATATTCTGTCTAAGTGAATATGCCCGGGGATAATTTCGCTTTTGGCGTTGACTACGCCTATGAGAGGTCTTGATAAGTCCTCGTCGGTATATCCCATAGCTTTAAAAAGTGAACGATGAGGGGTTTTGTCAGGCCCTTTTTTAACTCTGTCACTGATCATTTTGCTTTCCTCCTTTATAATGTAGCAAAATACAACAATTTCTCTATATAATAAACCGAGTTTTTCTCGATAATATTCTTAGGCTGTTTACTGCAGCGGTGTCGTAGCCTCCCCTTGAGGGGAGGTGGCACACGCAGTGTGACGGAGAGGTGAAAATTTTTATAGCAATTACTGCATATGCTTATTTGTTCTGCTAAACACAACACCTCTCAGTCAGCTGGCATTGATTTTTGAAAAAAATCAATGTTGCTGACAGCTCCCCTCAAGGGGAGCCTTATCGCTTCCTTTAGGCTTTCACTATTCAAGGAGAGTCTTTTACAGTCCACGCCTTTTTAATGGCTTCCTCGCCGAAAGGTGTGTAATAAAAATATCCGTTTTGTGTGTGTACATTTAATAAACCGCTTATAAACCTTATACCGCCGTATGCTATTTCGCCGTCTGTAGTAACTGATCCCAAATCAATTCCTTTACTGTCAAAAAAACGAATTTTATCACTATCTATTTTGCAGGCATAAATTCCGTCATCGGAAGAAATCAGATAAATTCCATTTCCGGTAATATCCGACTTTATAATTCTTCCGTCCATTGTCATAATATCATAATGGGTCAAACCGTCTGAACTATCATCTGATCTTTCCTTCAAAAGAAGCAGACAGTTTCCGCCTTTATAATCAGTTTCTGATGTATTTGAAACCAAGCCCTTATAGCCGAGACTACCCAAATCGTGTATTATGTTTCCGCTTCTATCCAAAA
Source organism: Eubacterium sp. (assembly GCA_020859645.1). Taxonomy (GTDB): domain Bacteria; phylum Bacillota; class Clostridia; order Lachnospirales; family CAG-274; genus JAJQCI01. The sequence goes on from JAJBVU010000001.1 coordinate 5,113, forward strand.
AATGACAGTCAAACTCTTTTTCAATCCAACGGTATGTTTTGTAGGCTATAATATAGCCGTCCCTGTCGAAATACATTCCTACATAGTCTCTGTCTACAAATATTTCACTGTATGCCCTGTAGAGAAACATATGACTGCTGTCGCCGGGGTTTTGCAAAATCATATTCGTGCCGTTTATATATATAACTTTGTAAGTATCGGGGTCAAGATAAAATTCTTTAACTGTGTTTCCGCTGCTGTCAATAATTATAAAATTGCCGTCTTGTTCATCCGAAGCATATTCAACAGTGTATTCGTTTTCGGAAGAGACTTCTTCCTCTTTTTTCTCAATACTGCTGTATTCATTTTTATATTTATCTATATAAATATGTTCGTAAACGCCTTGCCACGCTACAACAATAACCTTCATATACTCCTGATCAAAGGGATAAACATAACCGTAGCCTTCATCGGTGGCTTTGTGAACACCGCTGAAACCGTCATAATAAAGAGGTTCATATTCATTGGCAATTTCCGGGTTATTCCATCCGCTGTTAGCGTCAAGAAAATATGATCCGTCGGAATCTCTGTACAAGTGATTGTATGCCGCAGGGAAGGCTTCGGGGGTAGGGGCATTAAGCTCATCGGGGCTTACGTAAGCCTTATAAAGTCTTAAAAATGTGGCGTAAGCCTGTTCTCTTGTATATGTTCCCAAGGGGTCGAAATTATTTTGTGTGTCGCCTGTCATAATACCCAAATTATACACAGTATAAATTTCATACCTTGCCCAGCTGTCTATTTCGCTGCCGTCGGCAAAAATATGGGGGATAAAAATGCCGTTTACGCCGTATTCGTTATCGGCTTTTGCGTCGGAAATTATGCTTGTGCCTATGTCAAGGGTGTTATAGAGCATTTTCGCCGCCTGTTCTCTTGTTATGGAACTGTCGGGGGCAAAAGTTCCGTCACCCATACCGCTGATTATACCAAGCTTTGCACAAAACTCCACGAACCACGCCGATGTGTCGGAAAAGCCTTCAAAATTGCTTTTATCCGCAATTTCCTTAAGCTCCTCAACCTCCGGCAGGTCTATGAAATTACAGTCATACCACTTAGCCAAAACCGTAGCACAGACCTCGCAGAACTGCTCTCTTGTAAACTCCGACTGAAAGTCTCTTGCATAATACACCTGTAAAAGCTCTAAGTCATAGGCTTCTTTAATGTCGCTTTCAGCCCAAGCGGAAAGGGTTGACCAGTCCGGCATCATATTCGGCTGAGCCGAAAGGGGAGAAGCAGCGGAGACTGTTAAAACAGCCGCCGCCAATAACCCCGAAATTCTCTTAATAAGTCCCTTTTTCATATTATCCCCCCTAAAAATACCAAAGTCATTTACAAAAATGTGTCAGCTTTTTTCAAATTGCCAATAAACTCATCAGAACCAAAATTTTTATAATAACGAAAAACTAATTTATCGACAGCGTCGCAGACTTAAATCCGCAAGGCGAGCTTTGCCCGCCTGAGGACAGAAACTTTTCTGTGAAGGTGGTGCGAAGCAGCACCTTTGCGGAAAACTTGATGGTTTCTACCTTAGACTATTCGAAAAAACGTGTCAGCGTTTTTTCGAGATCAGAGAAATCAGAGATTTTCTCTGATCAGCTTACCCATTTCCTTGGTTCCGACTTTCTTAGTTCCCTCTGAGTAGATGTCGGCTGTTCTGTAGCCCATATCCAAAACCTTAGTTACTGCGTCTTCAATAACCTTAGCCTCTTCGTCAAGACCGAAGCTGTATTTAAGCATCATAGCCCCTGAAAGAATTGTAGCTATGGGGTTTGCAATATCCTGACCGGCAATGTCGGGGGCTGAACCGTGAACAGGCTCATACATACCGAGCTTTCCGTCGCCAAGTGAAGCTGAGGGAAGCATACCGATTGAACCTGTCATCTGGCTGGCTTCGTCTGAAAGAATGTCGCCGAAAATGTTTGATGTAACGATTACGTCAAAGGTTGTGGGACGCATAATAAGCTGCATAGAAGCATTGTCTACATATAAGTGGTCAAGCTCAACCTCGGGATATTCCTTAGCTACCTCCAAAACAACAGATCTCCAAAGTCTCGATGACTCAAGAACGTTCTGCTTGTCTACGTTTGTAAGGTGCTTGTTTCTCTGCATAGCGATTTCAAAACCACGTCTTGCAATTCTCTTTACTTCTTCTTCTGAATAAATTTCAACGTCATAGGCAGCTTCGCCCATATCTGTCTGCTTTCTGCCCTTTTCGCCGAAATACATACCGCCTGTAAGCTCTCTTACTACCATAATGTCAACGCCGTCTTTAACAAGCTCAGGTTTAAGAGGACAAGCCCCAGCCAAAGCCTGATGAAGTGTTGCGGGACGAAGGTTGGCATATAAGCCCAAAGCACCTCTTAAGCCCAAAAGAGCCTTTTCGGGTCTTAAGTTTCCGGGAAGAGTGTCCCACTTCCAGCCGCCTACTGCGCCTAAAAGAACGGAGTCGCTTGCCTTGCATACATCGATTGTGTGCTGAGGAAGGGGTTCGCCGTATTTGTCTATGGCACAGCCGCCGCCAAGTACATATTCATATTCGAAGCTGTGGCCGAATTTTTCGCCGACAGCGTTTAAAACCTTGATATTTTCTTCCATAACCTCAGGGCCGATTCCGTCCCCGGCTACAACAGCAATTTTAAAATTCATTTTAAATTACTCCTTTTTTGCTATTTATTATATATTATTTAAGTCCTAATTTTACTTTTGTCTGTTCGATAAGTCCTCCGGCTGCAAACATTTCCTGCATAAATTCGGGGAAGGCTTCAGCCTGATATGTTTTGCCCTTTGTATGGTTTGTAATAAGACCTGTGTCAAAGTCAACCTCTACCTTGTCGCCCATATCTATATCGTCTGCAGCTTCGTCGCATTCAAGAATGGGAAGCCCTATATTAATTGCGTTTCTGTAGAAAATTCTTGCAAAGGTCTTTGCTATAACGCAGCTGATACCCGAAGCCTTAATAGCTATAGGCGCATGCTCTCTTGAAGAGCCGCAGCCGAAGTTCTTTTCGGCTACCATAATGTCGCCGTCCTTTACATTTTCAACGAAATTTACTGTTGAATGGATAGCGTCCTCCATACAGTGTTTAGCAAGCTCCTTAGGATCTGAGGAGTTAAGATACCTTGCCGGTATAATTACGTCTGTGTCAATATTGTCTCCGTATTTAAAAACTGTTCCGCAAGCTTTCATATTATATATCCGCCTTTCTTATACATTTTCGGGGTTTGTAATCTTTCCGTAAATTGCCGAAGCTGCCGCTACAGCAGGTGAACAGAGATAAACCTCGCTTTCGGGGTGACCCATTCTGCCTACGAAGTTTCTGTTTGTGGTGGAAAGGGCTCTTTCGCCTTTGGCAAGAATACCCATATGACCGCCTAAACAGGGACCGCAGGTAGGTGTAGAAAATGCGCAGCCTGCTTCAACAAATATTTCCGCAAGACCTTCTTTAATGCACTGAAGATAAATAGACTGTGTTCCGGGAAGGATAATGCATCTGATAGAGGGGTCGATCTTGTGTCCCTTTAAAATTTCAGCCGCAATCTTAAGGTCTGAAAATCTTCCGTTTGTACATGAGCCTATAACAACCTGGTCTACCTTAAGACCCTCAGCCTCAGCCACTGTCTTTGTGTTTTCGGGAAGGTGGGGATAAGAAACGGTAGGCTCAAGCTTTGAAAGGTCGATTTCAATAACCTGATCATATTCTGCGTCATCATCTGCTTCATAAACCTTATAGGGCTTAAAGGAATGTTCCTTAACATATTCAATAGTTTTTTCGTCAACGGGGAAGATACCGTTCTTTCCGCCGGCTTCAATAGCCATATTGGCAATTGTGAAGCGGTCATCCATTGTAAGATACTGAAGTCCGTCTCCGGCAAATTCCATTGACTTGTAAAGTGCGCCGTCAACGCCTATCTCACCGATTATATGCAAGATAATGTCCTTGCCTGAAATCCACTTTGCAGGCTTGTTTTTAAGAACAAACTTAATTGCAGAGGGAACCTTGAACCATGCAACGCCTCTTGCCATACCGACAGCCATATCCGTAGAGCCAACGCCTGTGGAGAATGCGCCTAATGCGCCGTATGTACAGGTGTGAGAGTCTGCGCCTATAATAACGTCGCCGGGAACTGCCAAGCCCTTTTCGGGAATGAGACAGTGTTCGATACCCATTTGACCTACTTCGAAATAATTCTTAATTTCCTTGTCTCTTGCAAATTCTCTGACCATTTTGCAGTGTTCTGCTGACTTAATGTCCTTGTTGGGGGTGAAATGGTCGGGGACGATAGTGATTTTTTCCTTATCAAAAACCTTGTCAATGCCTATTTTGTTAAATTCGTTTATGGCAACGGGAGTTGTTACGTCATTGCCCAAAACAAGATTTAACTTAGCCTCGATAAGCTGACCTGCCTTAACGCTTTCAAGCCCTGCGGCGGCAGCTAAAATTTTTTGAGTCATTGTCATACCCATGATAGTGTTCCTCCTATTATTAATAAAGCTCTTTGAGCTTTTCTATTTCTTTTATTAATTTATATTCAATAGAGTCGGTCAGAGCCAAAAGGCTGGCTTCGATAATATCCTGACTGACGCCTATTGTTGACCAGCTGTCCTCTTCATCGGCGGATTCTATAACAACCCTGACCTTTGAAGCGGCGGCTGCCCTTGAGTCTAAAACTCTAACCTTATAGTCGGTGAGCCTGACAGTTGAAAGCTGAGGATAAAACACCTCCAAAGCCTTTCTGAGAGCCTTGTCCAAAGCGTCTACGGGGCCCATACCCTCTGCGGCAGTAATTTCCGACTTGCCCTTTACGTTTACTTTTATGACAGCGGCGGCGGTTTCCTTTAAAAATTCCTCTTCGGAGAGCCTTGCCTTTTCCTCGTACTGGCTTATAATTTTAAAGGTTTCGAGAGTAAAGAAGGGCTTATACTTGCCTATTGTTTTTCTTATCAAAAGCTCGAATCCTTGGTCTGCGCCTTCATACTGATAGCCCAGATATTCCATTTCCTTAAGCTTTTCCATAACAAGCTCGCATTCCTTTGAATTTTTTTCAATATAGGGCGCAATTTTTCTTATTATGGAAATTATGGTTGACTTTCCGGCAACCTCGCTTGTTAAGAAGCGGCGTCTGTTGCCTACGATGTCGGGGTTTATATGTTCGAAGCTTTTGGGTGCTTTTGAAACGCCGTCTATGTGCATTCCGCCCTTATGTGCAAAGGCATATTTGCCTACGAAGGGCTCACGCTTTGAAAGCTTGTAGTTGGCAATTTCCGAAATTTCGGCTGCCATTCTTGAAAGCATATTCAGGTTTTCAGGGGGGATGCATTCAATGTTCCGCTTTGCCTGTAAAACGCCTATTACGTTTGTGAGACAGGTGTTTCCGCATCTTTCTCCGAAGCCCGTAAAGGTTCCCTGAACGTGGTCTGCTCCGGCTTTAACTGCAAACAGCGAATCCGCTACAGCCATTCCGCAGTCATTGTGACAGTGAATACCCACCGACATTTTAAATTCATCGCAGACAACCTTTGTCATTTCATAAATTTCATCCGGGAAGCAGCCTCCGTTTGTGTCGCAGAGAGACAGGTGGTCTGCCCCTGCGTCAACAGCTGATTTTAAAGCCGCCATAGCATATTCGGGATTGTTTTTATATCCGTCAAAGAAATGCTCTGCGTCAAAAAAGACTTCTTTTCCCTTGTCCTTTAAAAACTTAACTGTATCGAAAATCATAGCCAAGTTTTCTTCAAGGGTTGTTTTAATAATATCGGTAACGTGAAAATCCCACGCTTTTCCGAAAACCGCAACGGCAGGGGTTTCGGCAGTTAAAAGAGCCGCCAAATTAGAGTCGTCTTCAGCCTTTATGCCGCAGCGTCTTGTGCTGCCGAAGGCGGTCAGCACTGAATTTTTGAGCTTAACGCCCTTCATTCTGTTAAAAAACTCGGCGTCCTTGGGGTTTGAGCCGGGGTTGCCTGCTTCAATATAAGAAATCCCCAAAAAATCAAGGTCTTTAACTATTTTAAGCTTGTCCTCCACTGTGAAGGAGATACCGTTGCTTTGAGCGCCGTCTCTCAGTGTGGAGTCAAAAATCATAACCTTTTTTTCCACCAAAATCTTTCCTTCCTACTAAACTTATCGCCTGTAAAGTGTGAAGCGATACCTCCGCTTCTCCGACGAGTTTTGAAAACGCCGAAGCCTCCGGGGCATCGTTTCACAAAAATGTTTTAGGCTGCGGCAGATCTGAGACAGGTCTGCCGCACACCTTAAAACATATGAAACTACTGTATGATTATCAGTTATTGATGAGCTTGTCCTCGTCGCTCCAGCTGTAAAGGCTTCTGATTTCAGCGCCTACCTTTTCGGATCTATGCTCGGAAGCTAATTTTCTCATAGCCTTGAAGTGAGCCTGTCCGCCGGCAGGAGACATATCCAGAAGGAATTCCTTAGCGAAGGAACCGTCCTGAATGTCGCTTAATATCTTCTTCATTGTCTTCTTTGTTTCGTCTGTAATGATCTTGGGACCTGTAATATAGTCGCCGTATTCGGCAGTGTTTGAAATAGAATATCTCATTCCTGCGAAACCGCTCTGATAAATAAGGTCAACAATAAGCTTCATTTCGTGAATACATTCGAAATAAGCATTTCTTTCGTCATAGCCTGCTTCAACAAGTGTTTCGAAGCCTGCCTGCATAAGAGCGCAAACGCCGCCGCAGAGAACAGCCTGTTCGCCGAAAAGGTCTGTTTCTGTTTCTGTTCTGAAGGTTGTTTCGAGAATACCGGCTCTTGCTCCGCCGATTGCAAGACCGTAAGCCAAAGCCATATCAAGAGCGTTGCCTGTTGCGTCCTGATGAACAGCTACAAGACAGGGTGTACCCTTGCCTGCCTGATATTCGCTTCTAACTGTGTGACCGGGTGCCTTGGGAGCGATCATAGTTACGTCAACGTCCTTGGGAGGTACGATCTGACCGAAGTGAATGTTGAAGCCGTGAGCGAACATAAGCATGTTGCCGGGTTCAAGGTTGGGCTCGATAGATTCCTTATAAAGCTTAGCCTGAAGCTCGTCATTAATAAGAATCATAATGATGTCTGCACGCTTTGCAGCCTCTGCAGATGTGTAAACCTTAAAGCCCTGTTCTTCGGCTCTCTTCCAGCTTTTGCTGCCTTCATAAAGACCGATGATAACGTCGCAGCCCGATTCCTTAGCGTTAAGTGCGTGAGCGTGACCCTGGCTGCCGTAGCCGATTACTGCAATAGTCTTTCCCTTAAGAAGGTCAAGATTACAGTCCTCCTGATGAAACAATTTTGCCATTTTAAAGTTCCTCCTTATTATAAAAGATAATATTGGTGTTTATCTGTGAAAAAGTAATAGCTTTGGGAAATGTTTTTCATTAGCCAATTCAGTAAAATGTAAGCATTTATGCAAGCGTTTTATCGAAATAGTTAGTCTACTTTTTCATAGTTTTTGATAGGGTTGTTACCACGGCAAAGTGCGGTAAGCCCTGTTCTGACAATTTCTTTAATTCCGTAAGGCTCCATAAGCCTTATGAAGGAATCGATTTTGTTTTGGTTGCCTGTTATCTCAACTGTCAGAGACTCCGTAGCAACGTCAATTATGTTTGCTCTGTAAATATCCGCAATGGAAACTATTTCAGCCCTGTTAAGCCCTGTGCAGTTTACTTTAATGAGGGAAAGCTCTCTGAAAACAGCCTGCCTTGTAGACATATTTACAACCCGTCTTACGTCAATGAGCTTTTCGACCTGTTTGATAATCTGCTCGATAGCGTCGTCGTCGCAGATAACCACTACGGTAATTCGTGAAATCTCGGAGCTTTCCGTTTCGCCTACGCTGAGAGAGTCGATGTTATAGCCTCTTCTTGAAAAAAGCCCCGTAACACGGCTCAAAACGCCGGCATGGTTATCAACAAGTATCGAAAGAACATGTCTTTTCATATAATCAGCCTTTCTGTCAAAATTTCTATAAAAGTCGATTGCTTCGTCGAACCACGTTGCGCTTATTTGCTTTGGTTTTCAATCCAAAGCAAGATAGAGCTTACGGGTTCTCCTCTTTCGCTGAAAACCAAGGTTTTCAGCGATTAAGGAACACTTCCGCAGTGCATCTTGTTTCTGTGCTTGCACAGAAATGAATGCACGCAGGCAAGTGTGACGTGGGTTAGGTTGTCTGATATACAGTCAGCTGCGCAAACCTTGTTTGCTCATCTGCCTGTCTATCGACAACACTTTTATAGTATATTAAAAAACTCGCCGCTATCAAAAGATAGGGACGAGAAGTATCGTGGTACCACCCTAATTCGTTTCCCCGTAAAAGGGAAACCTCATTGAGGTTCAAACAAACCTGACTTCAATAACGGGAAGCCCCGTCTTTTCTTACTGGGCAAAAAAATCCGCCTTTCCGAAAAGAAGCTTATGAGCGATAACAAAACAAGCCGACTGCCGCCTTTCACCACAGGCTTCTTAAGCTTCTTAACGCCCACGGCGGCTCTCTGAAAATATCAGCAGGTTAAGTCCTTTTCTCAATCATTGCATTTTCAAATATCTTTAACTATTCTATCAAATCAATGCCCCGTTGTCAACAGTTTTTTCGCCCCAAACCATTAAAAACCGTTTAAAATTTTTTTTACAGGTTTGCTCAAAATACCGGTAATCTGAAAAATATTGTGAATAATATAAATATAAAAAGAAAAGACGGGTAC
>JAJBVU010000212.1 GCA_020859645.1 Eubacterium sp.
TAAGAAATATCGCGGACAAATTGGTTTGTATCCGATTTTATCTGCGTCATTGAAACGAAACTAAGGGCAGCCAGAGCTTTTCTGAGTTAAAATGCGGTAATATTCGTCCTCGTCAAGGTTCATAATACATTCATAAGAATCGGTATAATCGTCATAGTCATAATAGAGACAGTTTTCACAGCTTCCCGTCATTTTCTTCACCTTCGCCTTCAAGTTGAATGATGTTGATTATTGTTTCACAGGCTTTTTCCATACTTTCAAGACAGATCAGCTCATAGGGCCCGTGGTAGTTGTGCCCTCCCGTAAAAAGATTGGGGCAGGGCAGACCCTCAAAGGAAAGGCGGCTGCCGTCCGTTCCGCCCCTTGTGGGGATAATCTCGGGGGTTACCCCTGCTAAAACCATTGCCTTTTTTGCCAGCTCAACAGTGTAGGGGTGCTTCTTTATAATTTCCAGCATATTGTAATAGCTGTCCTCTAAGGTTAAGCCGACTGTTCCCTCACCGTATTTTTCATTCAGCTTATCTGTGATTTCTTTCATTGTTTCTTTTCTTTTTGCAAAGCTTTCCTTATCAAAATCACGAATTATAAAGCTCAGCTCAGCCCTTGAAACAGTGCCTTTAAGGTCTGTCAGATGATAAAATCCCTCTCTGTTCTCTGTGTTTGAGGGGGTTTCATCGGGGAGAAGGGAAACAAACTCGTTAGCCACCAAAAGAGCGTTTTTCATAATACCCTTTGCACTGCCGGGGTGAACGTTTTTCCCCTTAACAACAATCTCGGCGGAAGCGGCGTTGAAGTTTTCGTAGGAAAGCTCTCCTAAAGGCCCTCCGTCCGCTGTATAGGCAAAGTCACAGCCGAAGGCGTCTATGTCGAAAAAGTCCGTTCCCTTTCCTATTTCCTCGTCCGGGGTAAAGGCAATTCGGATTTTGCCGTGCTTAATTTCAGGGTGGGCGTTAAGGTATTTAACGGCGCAGAGAATTTCAGCTATGCCTGCCTTGTCGTCTGCCCCCAAAAGGGTAGTTCCGTCGGCGGTAATAAGGGTCTTGCCCATATAATTTTTGAGAAAGGGAAATTCGGCGGCTGTTATGCTGACACCGTCCTTTAAATTAATGTCGGAGCCGTCATAATTTTCCCAAATTTGGGGCTTTATCATATTTCCCGAATAGTCGGGGCTTGTGTCTGTGTGAGCCAAAAAGCCTATTGTTTTGCACTCTTTGTCTGTGTTTGAGGGGAGAGCTGCCGTTAAATATGAATAGTTGTCGATTTTTATGTCCTTAAGGTCAAGCTCCGCAAGCTTCAGAGACAAATATTCCGCAAAGTCCGAGAGATTTTCACAGGAAGGGTAAGTCTCCGATTTGGGGTCTGAAGCTGTGTCGAAGCGGACTAAATCCAAAAAGACATTTTTTAATTCTTCTTTCAGGTTCATAATGTGCTGCCTTCTTTCTTTTTTTGCTCTTGTTTTAATCTATTATAACACAAAGCCCTGTATTTTACAAAGATTTATTAGCAGATGGCTTATATTTTACATTTTTACTTGATTGTGTGGCGAAAAAATAGTATAATTACTGTAAAAGCGTTCTCAATGGACAATCAGATAAGCAAGCTTGCTTGCGTAAATGATTGGACATTAGAGAACCTCCCCAATAATGAGCATATAGGCTCGATAGAGCCGGATGCGAATGATTGGGAGCGATTGCGGGAATGCGAAGCATGAAGCAATCGTCTTTTAAAGAAGTGTAAATAAATCATTTGGCATAACATAATACAGTTTTTCAAAACAAATAAGCGGAGGTAATATAAATGGCAATTATTATTGACGGAAAGGCAATTTCCCAAAGCATAAAGGACGAAGTTAAGGCAGAGGTCGCCGAACTTAAGGAACAGGGCATAACCCCTGCTTTGGCGGTAATTCAGGTAGGCAGCGATCCTGCTTCAACAGTATACGTAGGCAATAAGAAAAAAGCCTGTGAATATACGGGAATAATTTCAAAGTCATTTAATCCGGATGAAAACATAACCGAATCGGAGCTTTTGGCGATTATAAAGGAGCTTAACATTGACCCAACCGTAAACGGCATTTTGGTTCAGCTGCCCTTGCCCAAGCACATTTCCGAAAGTAAGGTTATCGCCGCAATCAGCCCCGAAAAGGACGTTGACGGCTTTCACGTTCAAAGCGCAGGAGCCCTTATGACAGGGGAAAAGGGCTTTGTTCCCTGTACGCCTGCCGGAATAATTGAGCTTATTAAGAGAACAGGCATAGATATTGAAGGTAAGGAGTGCGTTGTTATAGGCCGCTCAAACATTGTGGGCAAGCCTATGGCTATGCTTCTTCTTAAGGAAAACGGCACTGTTACAATCTGCCATTCCAGAACAAAAGACCTTAAGAGCATTACAAAGAGAGCCGACATTTTGGTTGTGGCTATAGGAAAGCCCAAGTTTATAGACGGCTCTTATATTAAAGAAGGGGCAGTTGTTATTGACGTAGGCATTCACAGAGGGGAAAACAAGAAGCTTTGCGGAGACGTAGACTTTGAAACAGCTGAGCCTAAGGCTTACGCCATAACCCCTGTTCCCGGCGGAGTAGGCCCTATGACAATAGCTATGCTTATGAAAAACTGCCTTGAAGCCGCAAAGGCTGCGAATATGTAATAGCCTCCCCTTGAGGGGAGGTGGCGCACGAATACTGTGAAATTCTTTTTATCGAAGAAAGAATTTCACAGCGGACGGAGAGGTGAAATTCGGCAGAAATCAGTTTAATTAAAAGGAAATTGCCCCACCTCTCAGCTTCACTGCGTTCAGCAGCTCCCCTCAAGGGGAGCCTTGTCAAAGCACACCTACCGGCAAAAGAAAGGAGCTGCCATATGAAAAAGCCAAAGCTTTTATATCCCATAATATATTTCATAATTACGGCAGCAATTTTTGCCGCCCTGTTATTTACCGCAAGCCGAAGCAAGTCGGCGTTTATTAAAGAATATTCCACAATATCCGCTTCACGTTCAAATATGGCGGCAAACTATATTTCAAGCTATCTCACTGTTTACGGCGAAACACTTTCCGGCGTTGCGGAGCTGGACTGTGTAAAGGGAGCAATCGAAGGAAATCCTATAGCTTTGGACGAGACCGCCTCTCTTTTGGTTCAGGGTTCTGTTTTAAGCTCGGGAATAAACAGTGTTTCTGTTTTGGATATTGACAAAAACACAATTTGCTCCACAGACCAGACCTCGGTTGATATACCGGATATGGACGAAATTTTAAGCCGTGCCGAAACAGGGGCTGTTATGTCTGACGTTAAGGAATATCAGGGGGAAAATATTTTTATAATAGCGGTTCCCGTATTCGAAAACAAGGTGCTTAAGGGTTATATTGTGTCGGAAATAAGCCTTGAGGTCTTTTCCAAAACCCACGGAAACCTTCTTTTAAACAGAGATTCCGGCTTTATTCTTTTTGACGGAGAGGGAAGGGCTTTTACGCTGACAGACGGAAAGCCCTCTGAATATACATATGAGGATCTTAAAAGTCCAAAGAAGTCCGGTGACCTTAAAGACTATTTTATAGGTGAAAGCGAAATTTATTTTGAAAATTTAGGCTCGGGCTGGAGTGTTTTTTATCTTCTTTCAGGCTCAAGTCTTATTTCCGTTTTCAACAGATTTTATTTTACTGCGTCGGCTGTGTGCCTTATTATGATTTTAATAGGCGTTTTTGCCATAATTAAAATTAAAAAGGGAATTTCCGACCCATTAAGGGAAACATCGGAGGAGATCGAGAAGATGTGCGGTGATAAAAGCTACAGCCTTTTGGAAATCGACTCTGAGTTTGAAGCCCTCTCAGCTCTTAAAAATTCCGTAAACGAGGTTATAAGGGGTATGATGAACGGCGAAGCCGCTGTTCTCTTTCTTATGAAAAAATATGCCGGAATTTTCGAAGAGAAAAAAATTGTTTTTATAAAGTGGGATTTAACTACGCTTAAATTTACAATCAGTCCTATTTATAGGGAAATTTTCGGAATTGACTTTATACCCTACGGCTCAAAGGGCTTTTCTCCCGAAAGACTGGGTATTCACCCGGACGACGCCGCAAGGTTTAACGATATGCTTAAGGACATACGTTTAGGCAGAAAGACTGCTCCGGCTATTTTCAAGAAGAAAACCGCCGACGGAAAATATCGCTATTTCGAATATACTTTTTCAATTGCCTGTGACAGCTACTCAAGCCCTGTTTCCGCTTTGGGCTGTATTATGGATGTTGACCGCTTTGTGAGAACAGAAACGGCTTTAAGACGTGCCGCAGAGCTTGACCGATATACGGGGGTTTACAACAAATATACATTTATGCAGAGCCTTAAGGAAGGCTTTCTGAAAGCAAAGGAAACAGGTGAAAGCATGTGCATAAGCATGGTCAAGCTTCATAATTTTTATTCTCTTGAGGACGATAATATAGGGGCAGGGGAAGAAGCACTGAAGTTTATGGCAAACGTTATTTCCGAAAACATAGAATGCACCATAGGCAGAATTTTAACCGATTCCTTGGGGGTTTATTCTACGGCGGAAAATCTTGTTTTCCACTGCGACCAAATTATGAAGGAGCTTAATTTGGGCTTTTATTCAAAGGCAGCCGATGAAACCCTTTACACCCAAAGCACCTCTGCAATGTTTATTTCAGACGATATTGCCCCAAGCTTTGACCTTCTTATTTCGAAATGCGTAAAGGAATATGAAAGGTTTAAACCTTCGGCTCAGAATACATATTATTTTGCGGACGCAACTAAAAAGGACTGACCCTTATGACAAAATCAGAGCTTACAGAAATACTAAAGGAAACAGGAAAAAAGGGTTCTGTTTACGGACTTGAAGCAGTGACCGCCCTTGCCGCCGCCTGCGGAACCCCCGAAAAGGGGCTAAAAATAATCCACATAGCAGGCACAAACGGCAAAGGCTCCGTTCTTTCCTTCGTTTCTTCTGTTTTGACTGCCGCAGGCTATAAAACAGGCACATATTCTTCTCCGGCGGTTATGAGCTTTTTTGATAAAATAAGAATTGACGGAAAAGAAATTTCCGAGACGGAGTATTTAGCAGAAGCGGAAGAGGTTTTGAAAGCCGCAGAAGAAAACAAGCTTTCTCCCACTCTTTTTGAGCTTGAAACAATAATTGCTTTTGATTATTTCAAGAAAGCAGACTGTGATTTTGTCATAGCGGAAACGGGCTTAGGGGGCAGCCTTGACGCTACCAACTATATAACCTCGCCTATACTTACGGTTATAACCTCAATAGGCTTAGACCACACCGCCCTTTTGGGAAAAACAATAGGCGAAATAGCCGAGGCAAAAGCAGGAATTATAAAGGAAGGTGTTCCCGTAGTGACTGCCGAAAAGGGAGACGCTTTTGAGGTTATAGCGGCAAAGGCAAAGGAAAATAAAGCCCCTGTTATAACTGCCGACTCTATGGACTTAACCCCTTTGGACTTCGGGCTTTGGGGGCAAAGCTTTGCTCTTAAGGACGGAACGGAAATAAAAATTTCTCTTTTGGGCTCATATCAGAGAAAAAACGCAGCTACAGCCCTTAAGGCTATAGACGCTCTTAAGAAATCAGGTGTAAGAATAAGCGCTGAAAGCATTCAAAGGGGAATGTATTCGGCGGAAAACCCGGGCAGAATGAAGGTTATGTCGCAAAACCCTGTTTTTATATGCGACGGCGCACACAACCCACAGGGAGCCGCCGCCCTTAAGGAAAGCGTAAAAAGGCTTTTTAATGACAAAAAGCTTATTTTGATTATGGGAATACTAAAGGATAAGGACTATGAGGGCATATTGAGGGAGCTTTTGCCCCTTGCAAAATATGTTATAGCCGTTACACCCAAAACGGAAAGAGCCTTAAACGCCGACATAATAGTAAAGGCGGCGAATAGGGAAAATATAAAAGCCGAAAAGGCTGACTTTAAAAAAGCCTGTAAAATTGCGAAAAAAACCGCCGCAAGTGACGATGTTGTTCTTGCCTGCGGCTCCTTGTCATTTATGGGAGAGATTATAAAAATATGGAAAGAGTAAACAGAATACTTAAAAACGAAAAATTCAGACAATATATGGATACGGTTGAACTGATTGAAAGAGAGAGAATTTACTGCCGTCACGGGCTTGAACACTGTATTGACGTAGCCAGAATAACTATGCTTTTGGCTTACGAGGAAAACGTTGAACTGGATAAGGAGCTTGTCTATGCGGCGGCGGTTCTTCATGACATAGGCAGATCTATTCCCAATGCGGAACACCACAAAAAAAGCGCAGAGCTTGCAGAGCCTATTTTAAAGGTCTGCGGCTTTTCACTGTCGGAAAGAGAAAAGATTGAAGAGGTTATAGAAAACCACGGAAATAATGACGTGGCGGAGGAAAAAAGCTTCAGAGGGCTGTTTTATCGGGCGGATAAGATGTCACGAAGCTGTTACGGCTGTAAGGCGGCGGCGTTCTGTTACTGGGATGATAATAAAAAGAACCTGTCTTTACAGATTTAAAAAATGCTGACCCATTCCAAAAAAACACAGGAGACAATTAACTTATGAAAATAGGCAGAAAAAGCTTTGACTTTAAAAACAATGCATATATTATGGGTATTCTTAATTTGACCCCGGACTCTTTTTCGGACGGAGGCAGATATAACACATTAGACAATGCCCTTAAGCACTGCGAGCAAATGGCTCTTGAGGGAGCAGACATATTCGACATAGGTGCCGAGTCCACAAGACCGGGGCATATTCAAATTTCCGACGAGGAGGAAATCGAAAGGCTTGTGCCCGTAATAAGAGAGGTCAAGAGGAATTTTGACATTCCTATATCCGTTGACACATATAAGTCTGCAGTGGCTAAGGCGGCTGTTTCGGAGGGGGCAGATCTTATTAACGACATTTGGGGCTTAAAATATGACCGGGAACTTGCAAGGGTTATAAAGGACGCCGATGTTCCCTGTGTTCTTATGCATAACCGCAGAAGCTCCGACTATAAAAGCTTTTTGGCTGATGTTGTTTCCGACATAAACGAAAGCCTGTTAATAGCCGAATCTGCCGGAATTGACAGAGACAAAATCATAATCGACCCCGGTGTGGGCTTCGGAAAAACCTATGAACACAATTTGACAATAATTAGAGAGCTTGATCTGCTTAAGATTTTTGACCTGCCCATACTTTTGGGAACCTCGAAAAAATCCGTTATAGGCTTAACCCTTAATATTCCCACAGATGAGAGAACCTCAGCCACTGTGGCTACAACGGTTTTAGGCAGAATGAAGGGAGCTTCGATTTTCAGGGTTCACGATGTGGCTGAAAACAAACAGGCTCTTTTAATGACGGAGGCAATTATTAAAAATGGACTTAATTAAAATAGATAATCTCAGGTTTTTTGCAAACCACGGTGTTTTTAAGCAGGAACAGGAGCAGGGACAATATTTTTATGCGGATCTGCGGCTTTATTTGGATTTTAAGGCTGCGGCTGAAACCGATGATTTGAATAAAACTGCCGATTACGGCGCAGTCTGTGAATTTGCCTATGAGCATTTGACAAAAAACACATTTAAGCTTATAGAGACCGCCGCAGACAGCCTTGCGGAGGAAATTCTTATAAACTTTCCCTTAATAAGAGAGGTTTTTGTTGAAATTAAAAAGCCCGACGCACCTATTCAGCTTGAATTTGAGTGCGTTTCCGTCTGCACAACCCGAAAATGGCACAGGGTTTTCGTGGCTATGGGTTCGAATTTGGGGAATAAGGAAGAAAATATAAACAAGGCTCTTAAGCTTCTTTCAGCGGAGCAAAGCTTTAGAATTAAAAAAGTGTCTAAGCTTATTGAAACACCGCCCTACGGCTATGAGGTTCAGCCGCCCTTCTTAAACGGAGCCTTTGAAGCGGAAACAACCCTTGAGCCTATGGAGCTTTTAAGGCTTTTGAAGGAGGTTGAGGAGGATTGCGGCAGAGAAAAAACCTTTCGCTGGGGACCTCGAATAATTGATTTGGACATAATTTTTTATGATGATATTGTTATGGACAGCGAAAAGCTCACCATACCTCACAGAGAAATGCACTTGAGGGATTTCGTGAAAATTCCTCTTTGTGAAATAGCACCGGATTTTGTTCATCCTGTTTTGAAGAAGAGAGTATGCGATTTGTAAAAAGGAAAGGTGTGTTGTCACCTCTCCGTCACACTTCGTGTGCCACCTCCCCTCAAGGGGAGGCTTGTTGCCGCCCATAAGTTTTATGGCGAAAGGAGAATTAAGCTATGAACATAAATAAGCAAATGGAATTTCTTATTGAAGCGGAAAAGCTTAAAAATATAATGAGACAGTCGCCCCTGCCCTTTGGCAGAAGAGAAAATGACGCCGAGCATTCATGGTCATTATGTCTCTATGCCACTGTTTTGAGCGAATACGCTCCTGAAGGCACTGATTTATTGAAATGCCTAAAAATGCTTCTTCTTCACGATATGGTGGAGATTTATGCAGGAGACACCTATCTCTATGACGAAGCGGCTAATGCAGACAGGGAAAAAAGAGAGCTTGAAGCGGCAGACAGGCTGTTTTCGCCTTTGGGCGAACAGGGGGAGGAGCTTAAAGGACTTTGGCTTGAATTTGAGAAAAACGAAACCCGGGAGGCTCTTTTTGCCAACGCTATGGATCGCTTCCAGCCCGTAATTTTAAACTACCTTTCAGAGGGGAAGGCGTGGAAGGAGCATAACGTAAATTCCCGTCAGGTTTTGGAAAAGGGCAAGGAAAAAATAGGCAAAGCCCCCGAACCCATAAAGGAATATTATTTGAATATAATAAAAACCTCGGTTGAAAAGGGGTATTTAAAGCCTTAAGTAAGTTTTTTCTTTATAATCGGGTATTTTCGTAAAATTACTCTTGAAAATGACGGTTGTTTTATGTAAAATATATTGAGATGAAACCAATAAAATCTTTGATTTTTTCAGAGGAAGTTATATATGAAAAAAATAGATATAATTGTGCCTTGCTATAATGAAAGCGAAGTTATAAATCTGTTTTACAGCGAGGCTAAAAAAACCACAGACAGAATTACGGGCTATGAGATACATTATCTTTTTATAGATGACGGCTCAAAGGACGACACATTGAATAAGCTTAAAATAATCTGTCAAAATGCCGACGCCGACTATATTTCCTTTTCCAGAAATTTCGGAAAGGAAGCGGCTATGTATGCCGGACTTCAAAATTCCACAGGGGATATGGCGGTAATTATGGACGCCGACCTTCAGCACCCGCCCGCACTTATTCCTCAAATGATTGAGGGTATTGAAGAGGGCTATGACTGTACAGCCACCCACAGAGCCACAAGAGACGGCGACTCTAAGCTGAGGGTTGCTTTGACAAACAGGTTTTATAATTTTGTAAATAAGATTTCAGAGGTGGATATGCCTAACGGAGCAGGGGACTTCAGAATGATGAACCGAAAAATGATAAACGCTGTTTTGGCTATGAGCGAGGTTCAGCGCTTTTCAAAGGGTATATTCAGTTGGGTAGGCTTTAAAACAAAGTGGATTGCCTTTAACGATGTGGAAAGAGCCGCCGGAGAAACAAAGTGGAGCTTTTGGAAGCTTTTCCTCTACGCCGTAGACGGCATAACGGCTTTTTCAACTGCGCCTTTGCGTTTGGCTTCTGTTTTGGGCAGTATAATTTCCGCTTCGGCTTTTGTCTATCTTATTTATATAATTTTGAAAACAATTATAGTGGGGAAGGACTTCCCCGGGTATGCCTCTGTGGTGACCCTTATTCTCTTTATAGGGGGAATAATTATTTTAACCTGCGGCATATTAGGCGAATATATTGCAAAAATTTATATGGAGGTTAAACACCGCCCCATATATTTAACGGGAGAAACAAGCATCAATTCTTCAAAAGAGGAGAATAAAGATGAAGGATAAAGTTTTAAATATTTTAAAGTCCTAAGTATTCAGATATCTGTTTTTCGGCGGCTTAACTACTGTTTTCAGTATAGTCAGCTATGCAGTTTTCTCATATGCGCGTTCTGCTGACGGAAAAATTGCAGCATTCGGGGGTCAGCTTGCAAACGTATTTTCGTGGATTTTGGCTGTAGCCTTCGCATATATAACAAACAAGCTTTTTGTTTTCGAGTCAAAGTCTTTTAAGCTTGATGTCATAAAAACAGAAGCGGTGTCCTTTGCGGCGGCAAGGCTCTTTTCACTGGGGGTTGAAGCACTGTGGCTTTTCGTGCTGACATATTTGGGGGTAAATGATAAAATCGCCAAAATTTCGGGGCAGGTTTTTGTGGTAATATTAAACTATATATTCAGCAAGCTGTTTATTTTTAAAAAGGATAAAAAGGAGAAAAAGTAAATGAAAAATCAGTCAAAAAATTCCGCCTTAAAATCGGCATTTTATGAGTGGCGCTATTTAATTCTTGCGTTTCTTTTGGCGGCGCTTATTATGAATCTTGTGTATATGATGAGAGGGGTTTATCCCTACGGGGCAAACACAATACTTAAGGTTGACCTTTATCACCAGTACGGACCCTATCACGAGGAGTTCCGCTCACGAATTTTAAGCGGACAGAGCCTTTTCTACAGCTGGGAGGGCGGTCTTGGCAAGAACTTTGTGGCTCAGGCGGCTTATTATACCGCAAGCCCCATAAGTCTGCTTATGCTTTTATTTCCTCATGGAAATATGCCGGAGGCTATGGCTCTTTTCATATTGCTTAAAATAGCTTTTTCTGCGCTTTTCTGCGGTATTTATCTTAAAAAGGTATATGATAAAAACGATTTAAGCATTGTTTTCTTTTCTCTTATGTATGCCTTTATGTCATTTATGACAGGCTTCTATTGGAATGTAATGTGGCTTGACGCCGTTGCGCTTTTCCCCATAGTGGCTTTGGGCATAGAGTCACTTGTTAAAGAAGGCAAATTTAAGACCTACGCTATATCTCTTGCAATAATTATTTTCGTAAACTTTTACATTGCATTTATGGTCTGCGTTTTTGCGGCGCTTTATTTCCTCGTTATTCTTTTTTCGCAGTACAGTCTTAAAAAGAATAAGAAAATTGTTATAAACAGAGTTATAATTTTTGCGGTAATGTCTCTGCTTGCCGGGGGCATGGCTATGGTGCTTATGCTGCCTACGGCAATTGCCCTTTCGGAAACGGCTACAAGTGAAACATCATTCCCCAAATTTGAAATTTATCAGAATGTGTTTCAGCTTTTGACAAACCATTTTATAGGTGCAAGACCTGTAGTTTTGGGACGAAATGAGGACCTGCCCAATATTTATACGGGGCTTCTTACGGTAATGCTTCTGCCTTATTATTATCTTGATAAGAAAACATCGGGCAGAGAAAAGACTTTGAGGTCGGTACTTTTGATATTTATGCTTCTGTGCTGCTGTATAAAGCCTTTAGACTTTATGATTCACGGTATGCACTTCCCTTCGAACCTTCCTCATAGATTTACATTTATTTACAGCTTTATAATTCTTACAATGGGCTATAAGGCATTTTTAAGATTTAAAGAGGAGAAGAAGCTTAAGTTTTGGTATCTTTTTGTAATCTGCGGAATTTATATTGCTTGGATGCTTATAACGGAGCTGGGCTTTGCATCCGTTGCCGAGGAGCTTGAGAGAACTCTTGCGGTTCATACCTATGGTGAAAACGGTGTTCAAATAAGTGATATTACAATAAATATCGCAGCTATGATAATTTATATAGCTATTCTGTATTTTTATAAGGGAGCCAAGAAAAATTCGGTTACTCCCGTTTACTGCGTATTGCTTGTGTGCATATTTGCGGAAATGCTTTTCGGCTCTTATACCGGACTTGACAGAACCACTGACAGAATGGCTTATGTAAAATATTTGGACGCAGGTGCCGAAGCAGTAGCCTATGAAGAGGAGCATTCGGACAAGTTCTACAGAACGGAATACAGAAGGTTTACCGCAATAAATGATGCGGCGCTTTATCACTATCCCGGCTTCTCACAGTTTTCTTCAATGGCGCCCGGCGACACCACAGCCCTTATTCAAAACTTGGGTATAGCAGCAACATCAAACTCACACCGTTATTATGACCCTACTGCCCTTATTGACGCTATGTTTGACGTTAAATATGTTATGAATAAGGACGGAGATATTGATAACGAGAGATATACATTTATTGACAAGTGGGAAACCAACTATGAGGACGGAACGAATGCATCCGTTTCGCTGTATGAGAATAACTACTGTCTGCCTTTGGGCTTTATGGTAAATTCCGACATAGAGGAGTGGACTGCGGAGGATTCTGAGCCTTTCGCAGTGCAGAATGACTTTATACACAAGGCAACAGACGTAACAGATGATATGTTTACTGAGGTTGATCTTAATGAATTTAATTATGAGAATATAAAAATAACCAAATATTTGGGGGCCGAGGGAGAATATGAGAAGATAGAGTCCGATGAAGCGGCTTATAAGCTGGGAGACAGTGAAAAGGTTGATCTTAAGTATGAGCTGACAAATGCTGCGGACTTAAATGCAATTCCCAAGGTGAGCGCAAATGTCAAGTTTGATGAGGAAAGCTACGTTTATTTCTACGTTGACGCAGGAAACGCTAAGCGTGTAATTTATGACGTAAACGGCAGCGGAAGAAATGACAGAGAGCTTTCAACGGGACGAAGCCTTTTTGACGTAGGTAAGGTTAATGCAGGGGATACCTTAAACATTTCATTTGAGCTTACTAACAGAGGTGAGTTTGAAAAGACCTATAGAACATCAGGCGATATAAAAATATTTGTAGCGGCATATAATGACGATGTATTTAAGGCGGCTTTTGAGGAACTTGGGCAAAATCCTATGGATGTGCCTGTTCCCGAGGATGACACTGTAATTGAAGGTACAGTAACGGCGGCTGAGGACGGAGTTTTGTTTACGTCAATTCCCTATGATAAGGGCTGGAGCTTGACCGTTGACGGAGAAAAGAGTGAGTATATTCCTATTGGCGACGGTGGACTTATAGGCGTTGAGCTGACTGAGGGTACGCATGAGATTTATTTTAAGTATACTCCCAGAGGATTTTTCCCCGGGCTTGGAGTCAGTATTGTCAGTATAGTGATTTTCGCTGTAATATGTGTAAAATCATCTAAAAAGAAAAAAATAGAAGAATAACTTTCAGCCGCAGGAGCATTTGACTTTTGCGGCTGTTTTTGTGGTATAATTATATTGTTTCGGTCAATATTAATTATATGAAAAAGAGATTTTTGATTTACGGATTTACGGGAATAATTTTGGAGACACTGTGGACTGGGTTAAATTCGCTTTTTTTCGGAAATTTGAGCCTAGTGACGCATACATCCCTGTGGATGATAATAATATACGGACTTATGGTGTTTAATGAGCCTGTTTTCGAGGTTTTTAAGCCCAAGCCTTTTTATATCAGGGGAATAATATATATGCTTGTGATATTTTCGGCGGAATATTTAAGCGGACATATTTTAAAGGCTTTTAATATATGTCCGTGGGATTATTCCTATGCAAAGCATAATATAAACGGGCTTATTCTTCCTGCGTATGCGCCTTTGTGGTTTTGCTCAGGGCTGTTTTATGAG
>JAJBVU010000093.1 GCA_020859645.1 Eubacterium sp.
TAATAAACCCCCTTGTAAAATTCAAAAATATATTTTATAATAACCTTAATATTATAACGTTTCGGTCTGAAAAACCAAAGGAGGGAGCAATATGCAAATTAACGGTTTATCAAAATCCGAGCTTGAAGCCTTAAAAGAAGAGCTTAAAGCCAAACACGAAGCTTTTAAATCAAGCGGTTTAAAGCTTGATATGTCAAGGGGAAAGCCTTCGCCCAAACAGCTTGACCTTTCAAATGATCTCCTGACCGGTTTCGGTTCATATATATCGCAGGACGGGCTTGATGCAAGAAACTACGGTGTTTTGGACGGCTTAAACGAAACAAAGGAGTATTTCGGCAAGGCTTTGGGGCTTAACCCCAAGAATATTTTAATCGGCGGAAGCGCAAGCTTAAACCTTGAATATGACGCTTTAATAAGACTTTGGGTTTTCGGAACACAGGGAGAAACCCCTTGGGGAAAGCTTGACAGGGTTAAATTCATCTGCCAGACACCGGGCTATGACCGCCACTTTGCTATGCTTGAGGATTTGGGTATTGAGCAGATTTCCGTTCCCCTTCTTGATGACGGCCCCGACATGGACAAAATAGAGGAAATTGCTGCCGCAGACCCCTCCGTAAAGGGTATTTTCTGCGTTCCTCTTTATTCAAACCCTTCGGGGGTATGCTACAGCGATGAAAAGGTTCGCCGTCTTGCGAAAATGAAAACAGCCGCAAAGGACTTTAAGATTTTCTGGGATAACGCCTACGGCATTCACCACCTTTATGACGAGGAGGAAAACAGAGAAAGGCTTGCGGATATTTTTGAGCTTTGTGAGGAATACGGCACTGAGGACAGAATACTCTATTTCTTCTCTACCTCGAAAATAACCTACCCCGGCAGCGGCGTTTCACTTTTGGCGGCTTCCGAAGCCTCTCTTAATGAAATAAAATCCCATATGTCAAAGCAGACCATAGGCTTTGACAAAATAAACCAGCTGAGAACTCTTCACTTTTTCAAAACCCACGGCGGTATTGAGGAGCAGATGAAGCGTCACGCAGCTATTCTTCGTCCTAAATTTGAGCTTGTTTTAAACAAGCTTGAGGAGGAATTTTCGGACAGCGGAATTTTGACATGGCAGAAGCCCAAGGGCGGTTATTTCATCTCAGTAGACACTATGGAGGGCTGTGCAAAGAGAACTGTTGCCCTATGTAAAGAGGCAGGACTTGTTTTAACAGCTGCCGGAGCAACCCACCCCTTAGGTCACGACCCCAAGGACACAAGTCTGAGAATAGCCCCCAGCTACCCTGATTTTGAAGAGCTTGAAAAGGCGGCTGAGGTTTTCTGTAACTGCGTTAAGCTTGCAGCGGTAGAAAAGCTTTTAGCAGAATAAAGTTATTAACATAAAGGAGAAAGACAAAAAATGGCAAAACTTAATGAAAATTATCTTAATATTAAACAGAGCTATCTTTTTTCTGAGATAGCTAAAAGAGTAAATGATTTTTGCGCTGAAAACCCTGACAAAAAGGTTATTCGTTTAGGCATAGGGGACGTTACACTGCCTTTGGGCAGCCTTGTAATCGACGCCCTTCACAGTGCCGTTGACGAAATGGGCAAAGCCGAAACCTTTAAGGGCTACGGCCCCGAACAGGGCTATGACTTTTTGAGAAACGGCATTAAGGATTATTACAGCAGAAACGGCGTTGAGCTTGAAGCAGACGAAATTTTCGTTTCAGACGGCGCAAAAAGCGACACAGGCAACTTTACCGATATGTTCAGTGTTGACAACACTGTTTTGGTTCCCGACCCTGTTTACCCCGTTTATGTTGACACAAACACAATGAACGGCAGAAAAATAATCTATATGGACGGAACAGCCGAAAACGGCTTTTTGCCTATGCCCGACGACAGCGTTAAGGCAGACGTTATTTACCTCTGCTCACCCAATAACCCTACAGGTGCTGTTTATAATAAGGAGCAGCTTAAGGCATGGGTTGACTATGCAAACAAGAATGACGCAGTTATTCTTTTCGACTCTGCTTATGAGTGCTTTGTCTCGGAACCCGGACTCCCCCGTTCTATTTTCCAAATTGAGGGAGCAAAGACCTGTGCTGTTGAGTTCTGCTCACTGAGCAAAACCGCAGGCTTTACGGGTACCCGCTGCGGATATACGGTTGTTCCCAAGGCTATAGTTAAAAAGACCTCAGACGGCAGAACCTTAAGCCTTAACCAAATGTGGAACCGCCGTCAGACAACGAAATTCAACGGCGTTCCCTATATTATTCAGAGAGGCGCCGCAAAGGTTTTCACTGAAGAGGGTATGCTTGAAGCTAAGGGAATGATTGATACATACCGCAAAAACGCAAAGCTTATTTCAGACACTATGGATGAGCTGGGCGTAAAATATACCGGCGGAATAAACTCCCCTTACATTTGGTTCGAATGCCCCTTTAATATGTACAGCTGGGATTTTTTCGATAAAATGCTTAAGGAAATTCAGGTTGTGGGTACTCCCGGCGCAGGCTTCGGCAAAAACGGCGATAACTATTTCAGACTTACCTCTTTCAATAATTACGAAAACACCAAAGAGGCTATGGAGCGCTTCAAAACACTTTTTAAATAATAGAATTATTAAAGGGCTGTGGAATATAATTTTCACAGCTCTTTTTTTGTTATTGACAAATTGTTATTACAAGTATATAATATAAATAGATCATAATAAATGAGGTGGTTAAAATGGCAAAGGTATCTACAAGTATTTCCATTGATTCAGATGTAAAAACAAAGGCACAGAAGCTTTTTGCCGATTTCGGAATGGATTTGTCTACGGCAATTAATATTTTTTTAAGACAGGCAATTTATGAAAACGCAATCCCTTTTCTCATTAAAAGAGAAGAACCCAATGAAGAAACTATTGCGGCAATTAAAGAAAGAGATGAAATGATACGGCATCCTGAAAAATATAAACGCTATTCTTCCTTTGCAGAGTTTATGAGGGAGGAAGAAGCAAATGTATGAGATTGTGCCGTCAAGTAAATTCAGAAAGGATTACAGGCTTGCGGTACGGCGAGGATATAACATAGAGCTGCTTGAAAATGTAATTAATAAGCTTGCAGCCGGAGAAACTCTTGATAGAAAGTATAAAGATCATGGCTTAAGCGGAAATTATGACGGAGTTAGAGAGTGTCATATTACACCGGACTGGCTGTTGGTTTATGATATAAACGGAGAGGAACTTAAGCTTTTGTTATTAAGGACAGGAACTCACAGCGATATATTTTGAATATAAAAAGGCTTCGCAGCAATTTGCAAAGCCTTTTGTGTTATTCCTTGTTATTTTTTCAAGCCTTAAGGATATAATCCTGAACGCCTTCGGGGATTTTTCCGTAGTCTGATGACATACCTACGATAAAATCAACCGATTCTTCCTTGCTGATTGCGTCAAGTCTCTTAACAAGCTTAACCAAATCCTCGTCGCTGAGGTCACGGATAATCTTATAAAGACCGTCAACGAAAATTTTCTCAATGTCGCTGTTTTGAGAAAGTATTCCGTAAATGAAGCCGGCAAACTCACGATAATTTACAAGGTCGCAGGCAGATGTTTCAACAAAGCGGATACCCGAATGAATATCATAGATATGCTTTTTGTTGTCGTCGATGAAAACGATGTTGCCGCTTGCAGTCTTGTGTGCATCGTTTGCCATATCGATCAGTAATTTTGTTTTACCGTGGCCTTTAGCCGAAATAAGTAATTGAACCATTTTATTTATCCTCCTTTGTTCAGAGCAAATTTTAAATATTTTAAATGACTTTGTAAGTCAATTAATTCTATAATATAGTTTTCTACAGAGAACCCCGATTTCCTTTTTTTCTTAAACCATAAATATAATTCAGAACAGTCTGAAAAGTCCTATCACCTTGCCTAAGATCATAACGTCGCTTACTTTTATGGGAGAATATTTTTCATTCTCCGGCATAAGAACATAGCCCCCTTCTTCCTTGAAAAACCTTTTGCAGGCTGCGTTATCGTCAATCAGAGCAATAACAATGTCGGAATTATCGGCGAAGTTCTGTTTCTGAACCAGAACAAGGTCATTGTTGAAAATGCCTGCTCCGGTCATACTGTCGTCCTTAATTCTCAGCATAAAGCTTTCATCGTCTTTAGCGTATTCACGGGGTACGGGGAAGTAGCCCTCAATATTTTCATCTGCGAAAATAGGCTTCCCTGCGGTGACCGTCCCTACAATAGGCACTTTTTTCTCGCTTCTGCCGGAAAAACCGCTTTCGGTAATTTCCAAATATCTGTTTTTGGACTTTTTTCTGCCTATATAGCCCTTTCTTTCAAGGGTTTCAAGGTGAGCGTGAACCGTTGACGTTGAAGCAAGCCCTACAGCGTCCCCGATTTCCCTAATAGTAGGGGGAATACTGTTCTGCTCCATATATTTTTTGATAAAGTCATAAACCCTCTGCTGCTTCTTTGATAGCTTTTCCATAAAAATACTTTCCTCCTGAACCTCATATAATACCCACGTACAAAAACTATAATATTATAATACAACGAAAACGATAAAAAGTAAAGTCCGAAAGGAAAAATCATTAGACGGAAATTTTATTTAGAAACAGTCTCCTTAAGTGCGGCAATTGTACCGGCAAGGTTTTGAATATCTGAGGGAATAATGATTTTTGTGGCTTTTCCGTCTGCAACCTTTTCGAAGGTTTCGAAGCTTTTAAGTGAAAGAACGCTGTCAATGGGGTTAGACTCATTCAGCATTTTAATGCCCTCGGCTTTAGCCGCCTGAACAATTCTGATTGCTTCCGCTTCACCTTCCGCAATTTTAATTTTGGCTTCCTTGTCAGCTTCCGCAGCCAAAATAGCAGACTCCTTCTTGCCCTCAGCTACCAAAATAGCGCTTCTCTTTTCGCCTTCAGCCTGCAAAATCTTTTCACGGCGTTCACGCTCGGCTTTCATCTGCTTCTCCATAGAATCCTGAATTTCAGCCGGCGGCATAATATTTTTAAGCTCAACTCTGTTGATTTTAATTCCCCAGGGGTCGGTTGCTTCATCGAGAATAAGTCTCATTTTTGAGTTGATTATGTCTCTTGAGGTCAGTGTCTGGTCAAGCTCCAGCTCGCCTATAATATTTCTTAATGTGGTGGCTGTGAGATTTTCGATAGCCCTCATAGGGTTGTCAACGCCGTAGGTGTAAAGCTTAGGGTCTGTAACCTGTAAATAGATTACAGTGTCAATCTGCATAGTTACGTTATCCTTTGTTATAACGGGCTGGGGAGGAAAATCCGCCACAAGCTCCTTCATAACAATTTTTTTTGCGATTTTGTCTACTACGGGAATGGCAATGTGAAGCCCTACGTCCCAAACCTGATGAAATGCACCGAGACGCTCTACTACATAGGCGTGAGCCTGAGGTACGATTTTGATGTTAGACGCCACTAAAACAATCAAAATAATTAAAATTACAAGTAAAACCATAAAACTCCCTCCTTTTTAGGTTTAACAGATTACCGGTTTACTTACTTTATTTCAGAAACAAAGGCTTTAACGCCCTTGATTTCATTAATAACAACCTTTGTGCCTTTGGGAATAGCTTCTCCGTTTGAGCTTCTTGCCGTCCAAATTACATCGTTAAGCTTTATGCTGCCCTGTTCCTTAAGATTGTCAATATCCTCCAAAACACAGGTCTCACGCCCTACAAGAGAATTTACGTTTGTGGGCTTAACGCTTGCCTTAACCTTTTTCTTTAAGGGTATTGCCGCAAAAAGAGACACCCCGGAAACTACGGCGAAAACCCCGATTTGAGCCAAAAGGTCACAGCCGAAGAAGCCTGCCGCCATAGCCCCCAAACAGCCCAAACAAAACCATATGGAAACAAGGGACACAGTGGCAATTTCAATTATAAGCAAAACAATAAAAATTATCAGCCAGTAGATAATATTCATAAAAATACTCCTTTTAATTCTGCTTGAAAGGCTGGAAGAGCATCAGGCTCCCCTTGAGGGGAGCTGCTGAACGCAGTGAAGCTGAGAGGTGGGGCAGGTTCCCTTTGTTTAGACTGATTTTCACCGTAGTCATTCTCAGCTGAAATCAATCTTGCTGTTTTCAAGCTGAATTATCATTCTCTTAAGATCCTCAACGGGTCTGACAAGGGCGGCTCTTAAAAAGCCTTCCCCTAAACTGCCGAAGGTATTCCCCGGCACCATAACAACCCCGGCTCTGCGGAGAAGATCAAGACAAAACTCCATAGAGGTGGAATAGCCCGAAGGCTTAGGCAGCCACATAAACATAGTCGCCGCAGATTTAGGCGCTTTCCAGCCCAGTCTGTTAAACTCGGTGTATAAGAAATCACGTCTTGCCTTATATTCATTTCTTATTCTTTCAAGGCTGCCCTGAGGTCCGTTTAAAGCGGCAACTGCCGCAGTCTGCACAAGGGGAGAAATACCGTAATCGATTTGGGAACGAAAAGCCTTAAAACGGCTTATAATATCGGCGTTTCCCAAAGCAAAAGAAAGTCTCAGCCCTGTTAAGTTATAGCTTTTTGAAAGGGAGTTAAACTCAATGCCTACGTCCATTGCCCCCGGTGTTTCCAAAAATGAGTGACCCGGCTCTGTGTCATAAACAAGTTCTGAATAGGCGTTGTCATGAATTACGATTATGTCATATTTTTTAGCAAAGGCAACAAGCCTTTCGTAGAAGTCACGGCCTGCAACGGCTGTTGTGGGGTTTGAGGGGTAAGACACAACCATAACGGCTGCTTTTTTCGCCGTTTCCTCAGGTATGGCTTCAAAATCTATCAGAAAATCATTTTCCTTAAGAAGGGGCATTCTTACAACCTCAGCCCCTGCCATTTCGGGCCCGAAGGAAAAAATCTGATAGCCGGGATTAGGCACAAGAACCACGTCACCGCTGTTTATTAAGGGAAAGCAAATGTGGGCGATACCCTCCTGAGAGCCGTTGACGCTTGTTATATTTTCGGCGGTAAGAGTTACGCCGTAGCGTCTCCTATACCAGTTTATAACAGCTTCCACTAATTCGGGACTGTCTGAAATTCCGTATTTATAGTTGTTTCCCTCAAGGGCTGCGGCTGAAACCGCTTCCATAATAAAGCCCTCGGGCTTAAAATCGGGAGTTCCTATTGAAAGATCGAAAATCTCCAAATCCCCCTGTGACATTTTATTTTTTTCGTTTATAAGCTCCATAAAAATACTGGGCTTAGATGTTCCGAATTTATCAGAAAATTTCATTTTAACATTACTTCCTCAATCTTTTTCTGTAGGTATAAAGCATTATAATAAGAATTATAAAAAATATTGCAACAACGATAGTCGCTCTGTAATCCTGAATTGCAATAAGTATTGCCACAACGGCGCTGACAAAGCTTAAGCCGTAAAGAATAATTACAGCCTGTCTGTGGGTGTAGCCGCTGTCAATAAGTCTGTGGTGAAGATGGCCTCTGTCAGCCATCATTATGGGCTTGTGGTGAACTGCCCGCCTTATAATTGCAAAAGCAGTGTCCAAAATAGGCAGAGCCATAGCCAAAACCGCTATAACAATAGACAAAATAGCATAGGACTTAAAAACACCTATACATGAGGAAACACCCAAAACATAGCCCAAAAAGGTTGAGCCTGTGTCGCCCATATAAATTTCCGCCGGGCTGAAATTTCTGGGCAGAAAGCCCAGACAGCTGCCTGCCAAAGCCGCAGTCAAAACCACCGCAAGCTCTGTTCCCGAAATTATGCAGAGTATCATAAGACAGGTTGAAGCAATTGCCGTTACTCCGGCAGCAAGACCGTCTACGCCGTCAATCAGGTTTACGGCGTTAATAATTCCCACAATCCAAATTACCGTAAGAATAGGGGAAAAATTCTTAAGATATTCCCACAGGGGATACATAACGAAGTCAAGCCTTGTTCCTGAAATTACCACAACAATTGCCGCCACAAGCTGAGCAGAAAACTTAGCCTTGGGTCCCAGCTCATAGGTGTCGTCAAGCATACCCGTCAAAACAATTATAACGCCGCCGATTATGAACCCCAAAAACTGTCTTTTGGGCAAATTATATAAAAAAGGCGAAACTATAATAAGCGCCGCAAAAAAGCCGAACACCATAGCAAGACCGCCCATAAGGGGCATAGGCTCTTTATTAAGCCCTCTTGACTTAGGGTAGTCGATTGCGCCCAGCTTTACGGCAACCTTTTTAGCCAAAGGCGCAGTCAAAAGACAAACACCGAAGGCTATTGAAAACGCCGCAATATACAAAAGCCAGTCATGAGCCATTATAAGACTCCTTTCCAAAAAAATCCTTGCGTATCGATTTTAAAAAGGGACACGCCCGAAAAGTTTGCTTTACTATATGAAACCTTATTTAGTGCCGAAAAGTCTGTAGCCTACGTCGCCCAAGCCGGGGATAACATAGCCCTCATCATTGACAAATCTGTCAAGAGCCGCAGTATAAATATCTACGTCCGTATGTTCGCTTTGAATTTTCTTAACCGCTTCGGGTGCCGCAATAAGGGTTATAAGGGTTATGTTTGTAATATCCCTTTCCTTTAAGAAATTGATTGCCTGGGTGTCTGTTCCGCCTGTGGCGATACATGGGTCAAGAATAAAAACGTGCAGATTTTCGCTGACCTTGGGCAGCTTGCAGTAATACTCAACGGGCATAAGAGTATCCGGATCACGGTATATGCCTATATGACCTGCCTTAGCTGTGGGAATAAGCCCCAAAGCGCCGTCAGCCATATTTATGCCTGTTCTTAAAATAGGAACAAAGGCAACCCTGCAGTCAAGAACCTTCCCCGTTGTCTTTTCGTGAGGCGTTTCGACCTCAATGTCCTTAAGAGGAAGATCTCTGGTTGCTTCATACACAATAAGAGAAGAAAGCTCGCTGACAAGCTCTCTGAACTCCTTGTTGCTTGTTTCCTTGTCTCTTAAGCGTCTTATTTTGCTTTGAATAAGCGGATGATCAACTATAATAAGTTTGCCCATAATATAAACCTCCTTGTATTATAAATTTATCCCAGTTCCGAAAGCATATTAATTCTTCTTATATGTCTTTCCTCATTTGAAAATTCTGTGTCAAGCCATGCGTTTGTAATTTCAAGGGCAAGACCCGTTCCCAAAACACGTCCCCCCAAAGCCAAAACATTGCTGTCATTGTGGGAACGTGTAGCCTTAGCCGAAAAAACGTCTCCGCAAAGGGCACATCTTATGCCCTTATATCTGTTGGCAGCCATACTTACGCCGATTCCCGTTCCGCAAATAAGTATTCCCTTGTCGGCTTCGCCTGAAAGTACGCACTCACAGACCTTTTTTGCATATATGGGGTAATCTGTGGAGCCTTCGTCATAGGTTCCCAAATCCTTGTATTCAAGCTTTCTCTCTTCCAAAAGCTTAATTATTTCCTGTTTAAGTAAAAATCCCCCTTGGTCGCAGCCTATAGCTATCATTTTAATCTCTCCTTAAGGCTGTCTATGCAGCCGATAATTTCTTCAAGACAGTTTATATAAGTCTGTTCGTCTCCCCCGAAGGGGTCGGCAATATCGCCGCTTTCCCCTAAGGCATATTCTTTAAGAGTGAAAATTTTTCCCTCAGCAAAGCCCTCCAAGGCTCTTTTGTGAGATGATGACATTGTGAGAATTAAATCTGCTCTCTCTATATCCTCTTTTGTTATGCTTTTTGAAAAATGCTCCCTGTGGGGAACATTAAGTGTTGTAAGGGCAGTCTCCGCATTTGCGCTCATAGGCATACCCTCATAAGCCATAATTCCCCTTGAGGAAAACCGGTGCTTAGGCATAATATAAGAAGCATAGGCTTCAGCCATAGGGCTTCTGCAGGTATTTCCCGTACATACAAAAATAATATTCAAAAAAATCACTCCGCATCGATAATTTTATAGCCTGCCGCTTTTTTCAGCCTGTTCATTACCGCAAGCCCAACCCCTTCTTCGGGAAAGGCTCTTATAAAGGCGCAGTCAAGCCCTAAATCGTCACAGCGTCTCAAAACCGCAAAAAGACCGGCTGCCGCTGTTTCGGGGCGTCCCTTTGAGCCAAGCTCCAAAACTGCCGCTCCGCTGCCCTCAAAAAGCCCCATATCGCTGTCTGAAGCTATAATTCCGCATTTTTTGCCCTGATTTAAGGCCTCCGCCGTAAGCTCCTTTATTTTGCTCTCTGCGGCGCCGGTGTCTCCCTTAATAATTGTTATGTCGCAAAGAGGGGAATAGTGTTTATATTTCATTCCAGGAGCAAGAGGACGCAGATCCTGAGAAGGCTTTTTAAGAATAGTTTCGTCTATTTTAAGCTCCCCTATAACCTCTTTAAGCATATCCACGGTTATTGAGCCGGGTCTTAAAAGTGTAGGTGTTTCTCGGCTTAAGTCAACTATTGTGGATTCAAGCCCCAGTCTTGAGCTGCCGCCGTCGATAATCATATCGATTTTTCCGTTTAAGTCCTTAAGGACGTGACCTGCCGATGTTGGGCTGGGTCTGCCTGAGGTGTTGGCGCTTGGCGCAGCAACAGGCACTCCGCAGGCTCTTATAAACCGTCTTGCCACAACATTTTCGGGAAAACGCACTGCCACAGTGTCAAGTCCTCCCGATGTCTCACGTGGTACGATTGGTTTTTTCTTAAAAATAAGGGTCAAAGGCCCCGGAAGGAAGGCGTCTATTAGCTTAAGGGCTAAGGGACTCACTTCCTCCGCAACGCTGTAAAGCTCAGGCAGAGACGAAATATGAACAATCAAAGGATTGTCCGAGGGTCTGCCCTTTGCCACATATATTTTTTTAACGGCTGCTTTGTCAAGGGCGTTTGCTCCCAAGCCGTAAACAGTCTCTGTGGGGAAAGCCACAAGACCGCCCTTTCTTATAATTTCCCCTGCCTTTAAAAATACCTCATCAAATTCTCTTAATCTTGTTTCATCAACAAATGAATAACGGGTTTTCATGGTTATGCATTCGCTCCGCAGCACTTCTTATATTTCTTTCCGCTGCCGCAGGGACAGGGATCGTTTCTGCCGATTTTCTTTTCCTTAACGATAGTTTTGGAGTGCTTTTGTTCCTTATAGAATATGTCAAGCTGTTCACGGCTGAAAATATCTTCCCACTGAGGAAGGCTGTAAAGGTGGTCCGCCTTATATTCAACCATTTTTTTATAAAGAGCCTCGAAGTCAAAGCTTATGTCAACCTCTCTGTCCTCCAAAAGGTCGTTCATATCCACCTTTTCGTGAAGGGCTTCGTTAATTCCGTCAATAAAGCCTGCAAAATAAACAGGTGTCATATTAAACTTTTCGGCTAATTCCTTAACAGTGCCCTTAAGGCTGTTTACCTTGTTGTCAAGAAAATATTCATAAATCTTTGTTTCCAAAGGCATATATTCATTCCAAACCTTGGGGTTAATACCTCCCTTAGGTGTATATGCGATTTGATACCATGTTTCATATAAAGCCATTTTAAAAAACTCCTTCTGAATTTCGGGAAAGCTTTATTTTTCCCGCTTTTTATATTTTATTTTTGTCTTAATATTATGTTAAGAAGCCCGTTTATGTTTTCACAGGCTAAAACTCTTGCGTTAATTCCCTTGGGAACCTCTTTTCTGTTTGCAGAGGGTATAACTATGGTTTTAAAGCCCATTTTAGCGCTTTCGCTTATGCGCTTTTCACACATATTGACCCCTCTCAGCTCACCTGTAAGTCCCACCTCGCCGATTATGACAATATCCGGGTTTATAACGGCGTTTTTACAGCTTGAAGCCACTGCCGCCAAAACAGCGGCGTCAAGAGACGGCTCGGAAACCCTTATGCCCCCTGTTATGTTGACATAAATATCCATATTGCCCATAGATATGCCTGCTCTTTTTTCAAGGACAGCAAGAAGCATAATTACCCGGTTGAAGTCGGTGCCTGCCGCCATTCTTCGGGGCATTCCGAAGCTTGTGTATGAAGCGAGAGCCTGAACCTCTAAGAGCATAGGTCTTGTGCCTTCCATACAGCATGTAACTGCCGAGCCGGAAACTCCGGAAGGTCTGCCGCTTAAAAGATATTCCGAAGGGTTTAAAACCTCTTTAAGCCCCAAGCCCGTCATTTCGAATATGCCGATCTCGTTTGTAGAGCCGAAACGGTTTTTAACGCACCGCAGAACTCTGCCTGAAAAGTTTTTATCCCCCTCGAAGTATAAAACAGTGTCTACCATATGCTCCAAAACTCTGGGCCCTGCAAGCTGACCCTCTTTTGTAACATGCCCCACTATTATGACGGTTATGCCGTTTTGCTTAGCAAGACGCAGAAGTCTGTAGCCGCACTCCCTGACCTGGCTCACAGAACCGGGAGCCGAGGTTACCTCGTCCGTATACATTGTCTGAATAGAGTCGATTATAACAAGCTCCGGCATAATGTCCTTAACAGCCGCTTCAATAAGTCCTAAGCCTGTTTCGCTTAAAACATAAAGATTGTCTGTATCAATTTGAAGCCTGTCCGCCCGAAGCTTAACCTGGGAAGCAGATTCCTCACCGGAAACATATAAAATTTTTCTGCCCTCTGAGCCTATAGGCTTGCAAAGCTGGGTCAAAAGGGTAGACTTGCCTATGCCGGGGTCGCCTCCTACTAATGTAAACGAACCGCACACAAGTCCCCCCGAAAGAACTCTGTCAAGCTCCGCAATACCTGTTTTAATTCTGTTTGCGTCAAGGTCTTTAATGTCTCTTAAAATAAGAGGACGTGCCGCCCCTTTGCTTTCGTCGGCAACAGGACTTTTAAATCTCGATTTGTCATCGGCAACGGCTTCTTCAACAAATGTGGCAAACTCTCCGCATGAGGGGCATTTGCCCAGCCACTTGCCTGTTTCATATCCGCAGGCCGAACAGACAAATTTAACCTTAGCTTTTGCCATTACTTTTTCTTAAGCTTGATTTCAACGGGGGTAGAGCCTAACTCTGCGGAAAAGCTCAGCTTTCCGGCGAACCTTGCGTGAACAGTGCCTATTTTAATTCCGTCAACGGAAAGGTCATAGTTTGTGTCGTCCTCAAGCTCCAATGTGAACTGTGTCTGACCCTGACCTGCGGCTCTGAATTTTGTTCTTTTGGGGTCTGACTCAAAATTGAAAATCGCAGCCCCGGGAACAGCCTCTATAACAAGAGAGCCGTTTTTGGAAAATCTGGTAACTAAATTATGTGTTCTTACTTTATAAATATCTCCGCCGAACTCAAAGTTTTCTACCTTGAGCTTTTCGGCTCTTTCATAATTTCCAAAGCTCAGTGTATTGTTTTCTTCAAGTCTGATGCCTTCTTCAACTACTGCCATTTGAATTTCCTCCTGAATTGTGTTATAATAAAACAGTCAAGTGGTTTGACCTTATTCAAATCTTCTTATCATAATGATTATAACAAATATTTTGTTTTTTG
>JAJBVU010000268.1 GCA_020859645.1 Eubacterium sp.
CAAAAAGCAATAACAAATCAAATACAAAAACAACTGCCAAGAAAACGACAGCTAAAACAGGCAAAGCTGCAAAGACAGCTGAAAACACAAAAGCAGAACCCAAGGTTAAAAAGACATTAAGCCCGGCGGCTTTTGAGGCCTGCTGTATAATGGCGGCGGGCTTCGGAATATTGGTTATTTTCAGCTTATTCTTTGCCTCAGACACAATTTTCGGTCAGGTTATGCTGTCTGTTTTAAAGGGCTTTTTCGGAATAGGGGCTTATATTTTCCCCTTTGCCCTTATTTTGGCGGTTATAGGGCTTTTTATGCTTGAAAACAGAGAAAGAGCAAAATATAAAGCTATACTTTGCTGTCTTTTGTTTATTGCGGTTATTGCTCTTATCCACGTTTTGGTGACGGAAAGCAATGACGGCTTTGACTTCTCCGCTTTAACAGGGGGCTTTACGGATTCCGACTATATAGGCGGAGGTTTTTTCGGCGGTCTTTTAGGTGAGCTTTGCCTTGTAATATTTAATAAGGCGTGCAGTGTTATAATATTTGTATTTCTGATTGCGGCTCTTTCCGTTTTAATTTCGGGAAAAAGCATTATCGTTGTGCTCTCCGATTTTTGGCATTTTATTTCAAACACTATTATGGGCGGAATATATCGGGAAGAGGAGTATTATGACGATGATGAATATTATGACGGCTATGACGATTATTATGACGATGAGGTTGGGGATTATTACGGCGATGAAGAATATGAACCGCCTGTAAGGAAAGCCCCTAAGAGAATTCCCAAAATCAGCCGAAGAGAGCCTGTTTATGAATATGAAGAGGAAGAACCGGAAAGCGGCTATTATGAAAAGCTTCGAAAAGAAAAAAGCTATAAGGACGCCAAGCTTGTAGACATAAGAAAGAGAACAGGGGAGAAAAAGCCGAGCCCCGACATTATGTCAAGGCGTGTTGCCGAAGGTTCTGCACGAATTGAAAAGGAAAAAGCCGAAAGCAAAGCCGACAGCCTTGAATTTTTGAAGCAGGAAAGGACGCAGCGCACTTCTTCATATATTCCCGAATTTTTAAGGAACAAGCCAAAGGCTTCAGACGAATATGCCGAAGAATATTTAAATGATGAAAATGCTGAAGAAGCTTACTCAGAGGATATTGGGGAAGAGGTTCTAAACTACCCCGACGAGGTCTTTGAGCCTGAGGTAAAGAAAGCCGAAGAAACAATAGATGCAGAAGAAATCGAATATATTGAGGAAGGCGAAGAAACAGAGGATATTCGGGAAGAAGAGGAAACGGTTAAGTCTGTTGAAGCCGAGCCTGTTTCCGACAGCGGTTCAGCCGTTAAGGAAGCACCTGTCAGAGACATTCCCCCATGGGAGGATCAGACCGAAGAGGTTGTTGTTCCCCAAGAGGTTAAAGACAGAGTTAAGGTTGTGGAAGGGGACGCAGCAACGGTTAAAAAGCTGTCTCAAAGCAGACAGGCTGAATACAGATATCCCAAGCTGAGCTTTTTGGATAAAAACCCCGACCTTAAAAAGCAGGAAAATAACAGAGACGAGCTTATTAAAAACTCGCATATATTGGAAGAAACTCTTAAAAGCTTTAAGGTTTCGGCGACTGTTGTTGAGGTTAGCCAGGGTCCCACAATTACGAGATATGAGCTTGTTCCGGCAGTGGGCACTAAGGTAAAAAGCATAGCCAGTCTTGACAAAGACCTTGCAATGCGTCTTGCGGCTGAAAAAATTATGATTGAAGCCCCGATCCCGGGGAAAACCGCCGTTGGCATTGAAATTCCCAACGAACACCCCATAAACGTTCATTTTTCCGAGGTTGTGGCAAGCAAGAAGTTTCAGTCTGCAAAGTCTAAGCTGACCTTTGCCTTAGGCAAGGACGTAGCAGGCAACGTAATTATAAAGGATATCGCCAAAGCCCCCCATTTTCTTATTGCCGGGGCTACAAACTCAGGTAAGTCGGTGTGTATAAACACACTTATAAACTGCCTTTTGTATAAGGCAACCCCAGACGAGGTCCGACTTATTCTTGTTGACCCGAAAATGGTTGAGCTTAATGTTTACAACGGTATTCCTCATCTTTTGATACCTGTGGTTACAGACCCTCACAAGGCTTCGGCGGCTCTTAACTGGGCTTGTACGGAGATGATGCGGCGGTATAAGCTTTGCGCAGATGTTGGAGTAAGGAACCTTGACGAATATAACGAATATCTTGAAGAACAGGGTCAAAAGCCTCTTTATAAGCTTGTTATAATTATAGACGAGCTGGCGGATCTTATGCTTGTAGCCAAAAAAGAGGTTGAAGGCCATATTCAGCGTTTGACGCAGCTTGCAAGAGCCGCAGGCATTCACCTTATTGTGGCGACTCAAAGACCTTCCTCAGACGTTATTACAGGTGTTATTAAGAGCAACATTCCCTCACGAATTGCCTTTTCCGTTGCTCAGGCTATAAACTCAAGAATTATTCTTGACGAGTCGGGAGCGGAAAAGCTTATAGGCAGAGGGGATATGCTTGTTAAAACCGTTGAAATGGACAGAACTCTGAGAGTTCAGGGGGCGTTTATAACAAATGAGGAAATAAAGAGAATTGTAGACTATATTAAAACCGATGAAAACAACTATGATATGTCGGTTATTGAAAGCATTGAAAACGCCGACAGAGAGGACGCTGCTTCTGTGGGCGGTTCATCAGGGGGAAGAGGGGGCAGCGATGAGCTGACAGACGATGTAATAGCTTATATCGTTAAAAGCAAAAAGGCTTCAACATCCCTTATTCAGAGACAGTTCCAAATCGGCTATAACCGTGCCGCAAGAATTATTGACGAGCTTGAGGACAGAGGTATTATAGGCCCCGAAAACGGAGCAAAGCCAAGGGCTGTTCTTATGGATAAAGAGGAATGGAGAGAGTATTCGGAAAGACGAAACAATATGTTTTAATAATACTGTATATTATAAAAGGAGGAGCTTATTAAATGAAAACAGATATTCAGATTGCACAGGAAGCGGAAATGTATCCCATAACCAAAATAGCGGAGGACTTTGGCATAAGCTCCGACGATTTGGAGCTTTACGGAAAATATAAGGCAAAGCTGTCGGACGAGCTTTATAACAGAACCTTGGCAAGCGGCAAAAAGGGAAAGCTTGTTTTGGTTACAGCCGTAAACCCTACACCTGCCGGAGAGGGCAAAACCACCACCACAATAGGTCTTGCACAGGGCTTAAACAAGCTGGGTAAGAAAACAATGGTTGCTTTGAGAGAACCCTCTTTGGGCCCCTGTTTCGGAATTAAGGGCGGAGCAGCCGGCGGCGGATATGCACAGGTTGTGCCTATGGAGGATATTAACCTGCACTTCACAGGGGATATTCACGCTATGACAACAGCCAACAATCTTTTGAGTGCAATGCTTGACAACCACTTACAGCAGGGCAACGAGCTTAATATTGACCCCAAAACAATCACATGGAAAAGGGCTTTGGATATGAATGACAGAGCCTTAAGAAGCATTGTTATAGGCTTGGGAGCAAAGGCTGATGGTGTTGTAAGACAGGACAGCTTCCAAATAACAGTTGCGTCGGAAATTATGGCTATTATGTGTCTTGCGGAGGATATAGCAGATCTTAAGACACGTCTTGCTAAAATTATTGTAGGCTATAACTATTCGGGCGAGCCTGTTACTGCCGGAGATTTAAAGGCTGACGGAGCAATGGCGGCTCTTCTTAAGGACGCCTTGAAGCCTAACCTTGTTCAGACACTGGAGCATACACCGGCTATAATTCACGGCGGTCCCTTCGCAAACATTGCTCACGGCTGCAATTCCGTAAAAGCCACTAAAACAGCTATGGCTCTTTCCGAAATAGCAATTACGGAAGCAGGCTTCGGTGCGGATTTGGGTGCTGAAAAGTTCTTTGACATAAAGTGCCGTTTTGCAGGCTTAAAGCCCGACTGCGTTGTTCTTGTGGCAACTGTCAGATCTCTTAAATATAACGGCGGAGCAGACAAAAACAGCCTTAACACCCCTAACCTCGAAGCGGTTAAAAAAGGCTTCTCAAATCTCGAAAAGCATATTGAAAATTTGGGCAAGTACGGCGTGCCTGTTGTTGTAACATTAAACTCATTTACCGCAGACACTGAGGAAGAAACAGACTACATCAAAACACGCTGTGAAGAAATGGGCGCAGACTTTGCACTTTCGGAGGTTTGGGCAAAGGGCGGCGAAGGCGGCATTGAATTAGGCAAAAAGGTTTTGAATGTTCTTGAGAACAAGCCCTCAAGCTTCAAGCCCCTTTACCCCGACGATATGTCAATAAAGGAAAAGATTGAAACCGTAGCAAAGGAAATCTACGGAGCAGACGGTGTTGACTATACGCCTAAGGCTAAGAAGGATATTGACAAGATAGAAGCAATAGGCTATAAAAATGTGCCTGTGTGCATAGCCAAAACACAATATTCACTTTCGGATAACCCTGCCCTTTTAGGCAGACCCTCAGGCTTTAACATTAGTATTAAGAGTGTAACACTTTCAGCCGGAGCAGGCTTTGCGGTGGCTATTGCCGGAAGTATTATGACTATGCCGGGACTTCCCAAGAGACCTGCGGCTGAAAATATCGACGTAAACGATAAAGGCGAAATTACAGGACTGTTTTAAGGTGAAGCTATGAAAATTTCTTTTATTTCATTGGGCTGTGATAAAAATTTGGTTGACTCTGAAATAATGCTGGGGCTTATTGACAGAGAGGGCTATGAAATTACGCAAAATGAGGAAGAAGCGGATATTATTGTTATAAACAGCTGCGGTTTTATAGCCGATGCAAACAAAGAAGCTATTGACAATATTTTAAGAGTGGCGGACTATAAAAAAAGCGGTGTTTTAAAGGCTATTATAGTAACAGGCTGTATGGCTGAAAGATATAAAACGGAGATTTTTAAACAGCTGCCGGAGGTTGACGCAGTTGTGGGAACAGCCGCTTTTGAAAGCATCGGAGAAGTCATAAAGGCTTTGACAGAGGGTCAAAAGCATGTTGTTAAAATCGAGGACAAGGATAAAAAGCTTGACGAAACACTGCCTAAGCTTCGAATGATGACAACATTAGGCGGCTTTGCATATCTTAAAATAGCCGAGGGCTGTGACGCCCACTGCACATACTGTACAATTCCCTCTTTAAGGGGAAAATACCGCAGCAGAAGCCTTGAAAGCCTTGTTGAAGAGGCGCAGATGTTAGCCGACAAGGGTGTAACAGAGCTTATTCTCATAGCTCAGGACACAACCCTTTACGGAAAGGACATCTACGGCGAAAGCAGACTTCACGTACTTATAAAAAGGCTTTCTGAAATAGAGGGCATTGAGTGGATAAGGATATTATATGCCTACCCGGAAAACATAACAGACAGCCTTATTTTGGAAATGGCTCAAAACCCCAAGGTTTGTCACTACCTCGATATGCCCATTCAGCACGCTTCCGACACTGTCCTTAAAAAAATGGGCAGAAGAAGCCGAAAGGAAGAGCTTAAAGAGGTAATAAAAAAGCTGAGAGGGGCTATGCCGGATATTTGCTTAAGAACAACTATTATTGTTGGCTTTCCTCAGGAAACTGAAGAGGAGTTTAAGGAGCTTAAGGACTTTGTTGACGAGGTTTCATTTGACCGCTTAGGTGTTTTTGAATATTCACGTGAGGACGGCACACCTGCCGCCAAAATGAAGGGTCAGGTTCACCACAGTACAAAGTCAAGACGGAAAAGAGAGCTTTTAGAGCTTCAGCAGGAGGTTTCAAACAGAGTCTGTAAAAGCTTTGTGGGAAAAACTCTTAAGGTAATTGTAGAAGGAAAGCTTTCGGGAGAGGATAATATTTATATAGGCAGAAGCTATCGTGACTGCTATGAAATAGACGGCTATGTTTTCTTCCGCTCTGAGAAGGAGCTTCTTTCGGGGGATTATGTAAACGTGCTTATAACGTCTTATTCGGATTATGACCTGACGGGAGAAGAGGTGAACACCTCTCAGTCACACTTCGTGTGACAGCTCCCCTCAAGGGGAGCCTAACAAATAGGTATGAGGAGGGATTTTTATGAACCTGCCAAACAAGCTTACAATTTTCAGAATAATATTAGTGCCTGTATTTTTGGTTTTGCTTTTATGCCCCTTGGGGCTTCCCGGGAGCTTAAACAGATACCTTGCCTTAGGCGTATTTATTGTTGCTTCAATTACGGACTGCTTAGACGGCTATATTGCAAGGCGATATAATCTTGTGACGGATTTCGGCAAGTTTATGGATCCTCTTGCAGACAAGCTTCTGTGCTGTTCAGCTATGATAGCCCTTATAGGTATTCCCGACGCAGTGGTTCCCCTGCCCTCGGCGGTGGTTATAATAATAATTGCCAGAGAATTTTTAATTACAGGCTTCAGAAGCATAGCCGCCGAAAAGGGAATTGTTATAGCGGCTTCAAAATGGGGAAAGCTTAAAACAATTTCACAGATGATAATGTTAATTTTGCTGATACTTAACTTAAACATTTATATCTTTAAAATAATAACAGTTGTTATAATGGTTTTGGCGACTGCTTTGACAATAATTTCGGCTGTTGATTATATTTTGAAAAACAAGGATGTTTTAAAGGGGTGAGCAGATGAAGAAAATTTTTTTATTGCTGACGGCGGCTGTGCTTGCTCTTAATTTTCAGGGCTTGGCGTACTGCAGTGAAAGCGAAGATAACGAAAGCTTAGATGTTGAAGCTACGGATATTGAAAATGCAGAAGAGAACGCAGATTATTTCAGCGACTATGTTTCCGCCGGGGGCTATCTTGCCGGAGTAATAGAATATATTGAAAAGAACTATGTGGGCGGAGAAATTGACACCGAAAAGCTTATAGCCGCCGCTGTAGCCGCTATGGCTGAAACCCTTGACGGATATTCGGAGTTTTACACAGAGGACGAATATGAAGAATTTCTTCATAATGTATCAAACGAGGTTTATGCCGCCGGGTTTAACTTTGTCATAACCGAGGACTATCCCCAAATTTCGGAAATTATAGCTCAAAGCCCGGCTCAGGCGGCAGGGCTTCAGGCAGGGGATAAAATCACCGTTATAAACGGCGTTTCCACACTTTACAAAAGTGCGGAAGAGGTGGACGCTATGCTGACAAAGGTGGAAACCCCCAAATACGCCTTTACAATTTTGCGCAACAGCAAAACCTTTGACGTAAACTTTGACCTTGAAGCGGTTAAGGTCAGCTCTGTTTTTTATAAGGAAATGGACGATCTTCTGACTGTAGACAAAGACACAGACTGGGACGAAATCTGCTATATTCAAATTACCGCCATAGGCTCAGGCACTGCGGAGGAGTTTAAAGAGGCTTTAAAGTGGGCTAAAAGCAAGGGTATGAAAAAGCTTATTTTAGACCTTAGGGGCAACTCCGGAGGAATTGTAGACGAAGCCGTTGAAATCTGCCGTCAGATTGTTCCTGCCGGGCGAATAATGTATACTCAGGACAAAACAGGGAATACAGAAGAAACATTTTCAGACCTTCAAAAAACACCCTTTGATGAAATTGCGGTTTTGACCAATTCAATGACAGCTTCAGCTGCGGAAATTATTGCCAGCGCAATCAAGGAATCTGAAGCGGGCTTTACTGTGGGGCAGACCACCTACGGAAAGGGCGTTGTTCAGACAATAGCAAGCCTCCCCAGTCTCGGCATGCTTAAGCTTACTACTCTTGAATATTTTACACGAAACGGAAATATTATAAACGGCGTAGGAGTTGAGCCGGACATAACAATTTCTTCTATGTCTCTTGTGACGGAAAATGACGAGCTTGAATCTGAGAAGGTTAAAGATATTTTGAATTATTTGGGCTATAAGGTTGTTACGGACAGCAACGCCAAAAGAGCCTTGGCTACATTTCAAACCGCAATGGGTATTCCGGCAACGGTTAAGCTTGATGCGGAAACAATAAATTGTTTAAATCTTGCGGTTTATGCAAGATCTCAGGAGCATGACGAGGC
This sequence comes from Eubacterium sp., assembly GCA_020859645.1. Lineage (GTDB taxonomy): Bacteria > Bacillota > Clostridia > Lachnospirales > CAG-274 > JAJQCI01. The sequence goes on from JAJBVU010000268.1 coordinate 7,998, forward strand.
TTTGGAGAGAGCCTTTGAGGAGCTTTTAAAGCTTAATTAAGGAAGCGAAGATATAATTAATCAGCGATTCCTTAAAGCTTTGGATTTTTTGAAACCGGGGAGTTAAAGGTTATGACGTTGATTTATCAGTATGTATGGCTGTTTTATATTTATGCTTTTTTGGGATGGGTTTTAGAGGTTGCTTTCAGTGCGGTTAAAAAGGGGGAGCTTATAAACAGGGGCTTTTTAAACGGAGCTTGGTGCCCTATATACGGAGCCGGGGCGGTTTTAATCTGCTTTCTTTTAGAGCCTGTTGAAAATATTTTGCTTCTGTTTTTGACCTCAGCCCTTATAACGTCTCTTTTGGAGCTTTTAACGGGGGTTGTTCTTGAAAGGGCTTATAAAACAAAATGGTGGAATTATTCCGACAGAAGGCTTAATTTCAAGGGCTATATATGCCTTGAAATGAGCGTAGTCTGGGGTGTTTTGGGGGTTGTTCTCAAAAAGGTTGTAAACCCGGTGATTTTGGGCGTTGTAGATGCGGCACCTCTTGTTTTGGGAGTGTTCATACTGTATTTTTTGACTGTGCTTTTTGCCTGCGACCTTATTATAACAGTTCTTGCCCTTAACAATATGCTTTCCAAAGCGGAAAGGCTCGATAAGCTGGCTAAGGAAATGAGAACAGTTTCCGACGACCTTTCTGAGGTTGTGTTTGAAACAGCTTCAGAGCTTGAGAAAATCAGAAAAGAACAGAGCGGAAGGGTTAAAGAAACAGAAAAGAAAATCAGGGAAGCAAAGGAAAAGCACCTTGCAGAGCTTAAAGAAAGATATACCGGGCTTTTGGAAGAAAGAATTTACACTCAAAGCAGAATTTTAAGAGCCTTTCCCGAGCTTAAATCAAGAGAGCATCAAAAGCAGTTTGAAGAGCTTAAAAAGAGGCTGAAAATTAAGATTAATGCAAAGGGCTGACTGCAATGAAAAAAAGGCTTGTTTACGGAATACTTACGGCTTTGGTTTTGGTTTTGGCGCTGATTTGCTTTTATTTTTACGGCGTGAAAAAGGAACAGGGTGTCAGAGCGCTTATTTATAAGGACGGAGAGCTTATAAAAACCGTTTCGCTTGAGAATGTTTCGGAACCCTATGAGTTTGAAATAAGGGACGGGGAAAGCTTTAACGTTATAAGGGTTGAGGAAGGGCGTATAAGGGTTGTTTCAGCCAGCTGCCCCGATAAGGTTTGTGTAAACAGCGGCTATATTTCAGACGGAGTTATGCCCATTGTATGTCTGCCCAACAAGCTTGTAATAGAGATAGATGGGGCGGAGACAGCCGCCGATGCAGCAGCGAGGTAAAATTATGAACAAGGTTGATATAAGACATATGTCAAGGCTTTCACTGCTTGTATCCGCAGGGCTTATTATATTTGTTTTGGAGGGGTTTATTACCCTGCCCATAGCAATCCCGGGGATAAAGCTGGGGCTTTCAAACATAGTGACGCTTTTTACACTTTATGCCTTTTCAAGAAGGGACGCCTGCCTTGTACTTATTTTGAGAATTGTTTTGGGCAGTCTTTTCGGGGGACAGGTTGTTTCACTTTGGTACAGCCTGTCGGGAGGAGCTTTATGCCTTTTGGCTATGAGTCTTTGCAAATTTGTTTTAAATGAAGAATATATGGTTGTTACAAGTGTAGCAGGAGCTGTTTTTCACAACATAGGTCAGCTATTGGCGGCTCTTGTTATTTTGGAAAACACGGCTATTATATATTACCTTCCGGCGCTTCTGCTGGGAGGGGTTTTATGCGGAATATTAACGGGCTTATGCTGTAAGCTTGTTTTTAAGCGGCTTAAGGACGTATTAAAAATATAAATTAAGAAAAGGAGACAGTTAATTATGAAGGTTTTGGTTTTAGGCGGCGCAGGCTATATAGGCTCACATACTGTCTATGAGCTTATTGACAGCGGTGCGGAGGTTGTAATTATAGACAGTCTTGAAACAGGTCATATTAAGGCAGTTCACCCCAAGGCAAAGTTTTATAAGGGCGACATAAGAGACAGGGCTTTTCTTGACAGTGTTTTTGAAAAGGAAAAGGGAATTGACGCAGCAATTCACTTTGCGGCGTATTCCTTAGTGGGTGAGTCTATGACCAACCCCCTTAAATATTATGAAAACAATATGTACGGCACAATGGTTCTTTTACAGGCTATGACGGCTCACGGCATCGACAAAATCGTCTTTTCGTCAACTGCCGCCACCTACGGAGAGCCTGAAAAAGTGCCTATTTTGGAGACGGATAAAACCTTCCCCACAAACACATACGGAGAAACAAAGCTTTCAATGGAAAAAATGTTTAAGTGGACAGCCAACGCAACAGGATTAAGATATGTTTCACTGAGATATTTCAATGCCTGCGGAGCCCACACAAACGGACTTATAGGCGAGGATCATAACCCCGAAAGCCATCTTATTCCCATAATTTTACAGGTGCCTAACGGAAAAAGAGAATCTATCTCCGTTTTCGGCACAGACTATGACACTCCCGACGGGACCTGCATAAGAGACTACATCCACGTCCTTGACCTTGCAAGCGCCCACATTTTAGCCGCAGAATATCTTATGAAGGGCGGCGAAAGCAATATCTTCAATTTGGGCAACGGCGTAGGTCATTCCGTTAAACAGGTTATAGAAACTGCTGAGGAAGCTACGGGCTTGTCTATTAAAACGGTTTACGGCGGCAGAAGAGCCGGAGACCCGGCGGTTTTGATTGCTTCAAGCGAAAAGGCAAAGTCTGTTTTGGGCTGGAAGCCTAAGCATGACGATCTTGAAGAAATTATTTCCACCGCTTGGAATTGGCACAAAAACCACCCCAACGGATTTGAAGATAAATAAAAACCAAAAGAGCATTTGCGAATAATCCTTGCAAAATGCTCTTTTTTTTCTGCCACACAATAAAAAAACACAGCGGAATGCCCTAAAGCTCTCCGCTGTGTTGTTCTTATAAATTATTATTATCAAAAAATCCCTTGCAAAAATATTAAGCTTTTTGCGAAAATGTTTACATATTGGGTATAAGTCTTGTATATTCTTCAACAGAGGCATCGTTGAGACATGCTTCGATAATCTGTCTGCCCAAAGGCATAAGATCGGGAGTAAGATACTTCTTGAGCTCGTCTTTAAAGAAGTCTGTTAAAATCTTAGCGCCGATGTCATAGGCTTCGTTGCCTACCTCCTGCTGATAGTTAACCTGAAGAAGTCCCTTGGGGATCTGATAGCCGTCAATTTTAACATTGTTGAAGGCATAGCCCAAAATAGGACATCTTGCTTCAACAAGCTGTTCGCTTCTGAACTTAGCGCCGCCTCTTCTTGCCAAATATTCTCTTGTACACCATTCTCCGGCGAAGCCTATTTTATAAGCACCTAAGAACTGGTTGGGAATAAGGACATATCTTGTTTCGGGAGTATCCAAAATCTGCTTAAGAAGAAGATTAGCCTGGTCAACCATTTTGCCTACTGCAAAGGGCCAATATGAGCCTACGCCTTCGCTCTTCATACCTGCCGACTGGTCTATAATAGAGGGGTTAGCAAATCCTCTGGGAGCTACAAGTCTCCAGATCCATGCAAGTGCCGGCGGAAGTACGTGGAAAAGACCTATTATGCCGTAGTTGGGGTTCTCAGCCGTTGTAGGCGGAGTACGAATACCGAAGCTTCTTACGTCTATCTCCGCAACCTCGCTTGAGATGTTTTTCTTTATTTTTCTCGGCATAATAATTCTGGGGTTAGAACAGGGTACGCCGGGCGAATCCTCGATATGCTCCCAAATAAGACAGGTTGAATTGGGCACAGCCTGCATATTAAGGAAGATAAGGGGTTCCTTGGGGTGGATTGTAGCCTCTTCTGTTTCGGGCTCTGTTCCGTAGTGGTCAATGTGGTTTACTCTCAAGAACCAGCCGTTTTCTGCGTCTACAACGGCAAGCTTGCCTGAGCCTGTTGAAAGCTTGGGATGAGCCAAAGCCATATCGTCGGTTACGGGGTAAAGCTCACAGGAGTCCGAAATTGTAATGTGAATATCGTCGCCTGTTATAATATTTGTGCCTAAAAGAACACGTCCGTCAACGTCTCTGTGAATAGGCTCTGTCATTTCCGACTTTCCGCCGCCTGAAGCCGCTTCGTGCATAATTGTAAGAGACAGCTCATAGGGTGTAATAACCGTTACGGTAGAAGCATGAAGTGTTACCCAGCCTTCCTGTTCGCCTATGTTCAAAAGAACGGAGTAAACGCCCTTTTTAGCTGAGGGACCGGGATAGAGGTTATATGAAAATACCTCGTGCATATCATAAAGACGGTTGTGAACAACCACCTGCTGACCGTCATAGTGAGTGTGACGGAAGGGAGGAGCAACATAAATTATAGCCTTGGGCTTAAAGAAATTGGGAATTTCCTCCGCAGGAATGAAGCACTGCAAATCAGCCAGCATAGCCGCAAAGAAAGCTGCGTTTTTAGGCACGATAGCCAGAGAGGGATAGCCTATTTCCATATCCTGGTTGCCCGAATAGAAGGGAAGAACGATTATATCCTTCTGCTGTTTAAACCATTCGAATGTGTCGGTTCTTGTGTCGTCGAAGCTCTTTCCGAAGCGTTCATAATGTGTAGGCTTGTCAGTGGGCAGGTCATCCGCAATAATCATGCTGTTGGGGTCACGCCTTCTCATGGTTATATCGGGGAAGTTGACCACAATGCCGTTTTTACACTTGGTTACGGTTGCTTCACAAATGGTTTCACCGTTAATGTCATAATTACATTCAAAGGTATCATTTCCTTTTCCCCCAAGGGCAAGCTCAAAAAGCTCCTCCTTGTTCCGAGGAACGATTACATTTGAGTTTCCGCTTTTTAATATGTCTGCAAGTGCCTGGGGAAGGAGCATCTTGCGCAGATAGTTTTTACCGTCGCACATATTTAAGCCTCCTTATATATACAGGGAAACGTTTATTTTGTTTCCCTCAGCGGAAATAACCGCTTAAGCAGTCTGAGCCGAAATCTTAAATTTTTCGGTATTTCCGCAGTAG
>JAJBVU010000319.1 GCA_020859645.1 Eubacterium sp.
ATAGGAAATTGACAAAATTAAGAAAAAGCAAAATAACTATTGAAAAATTTATGTAAAAGTGAGAAAATAATAGATGTGAAAATTTGCGTTATATATTTTCCTTGTAGAATTAATGAGGTGAATTATGAATAATAATTTAAAGGTGATTATATTGGCTGCAGGCCAGGGCACTCGAATGAAGTCAAAGGTGCCTAAGGTTCTGCACAAGGTTCTTGACAAGACAATGCTTGATTATGTTATTGACGCTTCCTTAAAAGCAGGGGCAAAGGACATTTGCTGCGTTGTGGGGCATAAGAGTATGCTTGTTAAGAAAATGATAGGCGACAGAGTTAAATATGCTCTTCAGAAGGAACAGCTGGGTACGGGTCACGCCGTTAAACAGGCTGAGGACTTTATAGGCGGCGAGGGCAGCGTTATGGTTCTCTGCGGAGACACACCCTTGGTTAAAGCGGAAACAATCGAAAAAATTGCTTCTTACCACGCTGAGTGCGGAAACGGCGCAACGGTTGTCAGCTTTATTAAGGACGAACCCTTCGGCTACGGCAGAATTATAAGAGACGAAAACGGCGGCTTTTTAAAGATTGTTGAGCAGAAGGACGGCTCAGAAAGCGAGTTAGCTGTTAAAGAGGTTAATTCGGGGGTTTATGTTTTCGAAGCGAAAGCCCTTAAAAAGGCTCTTTCCGAGCTTAACTGCGGAAACGCACAGGGCGAATATTATCTGACAGATGTGCCCGAGCTGATTGTTAAAGACGGCGGAAAGGCAGGAGTTTTCACTGCTGAGGATGAAAGAGAGTTCTTGGGAGTAAACTCAAAGCTTGATTTGTCGGTGGTTACAAAGGCTCTTGTTAAGAGAATAAACGAAAAACATATGTTAAACGGAGTTACCATAACCAACCCCGAAAATACTTATATAGGTCAGGACGTTGTTATTGAAGCGGATACGCTTATTCTTCCCGGTACGGTTTTAGAGGGCAAAACTTCAATCGGTACGGACTGCGTAATAGGCCCCAACACACAGATTGTCAGCTCCGAAATTAAAGACGGAGTAAACATTAAAATGTCTGTGCTTATGAACTGCCGTGTAGACAACTACACCACAGTAGGACCATTCGCTTATTTAAGACCCGGCGCAAACGTAGGAGAACACGTCAGAATAGGAGACTTTGTTGAAATAAAGAACTCCAATATAGACGACGGAACAAAGGTAAGCCATCTTACCTATGTTGGCGACTCAGACGTAGGCAAAAACGTAAACTTCGGCTGCGGAACCGTTACTGCAAACTATGACGGTGTTCATAAATACAGAACCACAATTAACGACAACGCCTTTATAGGCTGCAACACAAACCTTGTTGCTCCCGTAACCGTAGGAGAAGGCGCCGTAACCGCAGCAGGATCCACAATCAATAAAGATGTGCCTGCACATGCTCTTTCAATAGCAAGAAAAAGACAGGTCAATATAGACGACTGGACAGACAAAAAATAATTAATAATTTAATATGAAAGTTATAAGGGTATACTAACTTCAGGAGGAAAATTTCGATGAATACAACCGGAGGCAACATTAAAATTTTCAGCGGCACATCAAACAGACTTTTGGCTGAAAATATTGCAAGCGAGATAGGACTTTCAGTAAGCAAGGCTCACGTCGGACAGTTTTCGGACGGCGAAATAAGCATAAACCTTTTGGAAACAGTAAGAGGAGCTGACGTTTATATTATAAACTCAACTTCAAACCCCGTAAACGACAGCCTTATGGAGCTGCTTATTATGATTGACGCCTGTAAGAGAGCTTCGGCAGGCAGAATTAACGCCGTAATTCCTTATTACGGATATGCAAGACAAGACAGAAAAGCACGCCCGAGAGATCCTATTTCAGCTAAGCTTGTTGCGGATATGCTGACAACAGCGGGAGCTGACAGAGTTTTGACAATGGATCTTCACTGTGCGCAGATTCAGGGCTTCTTTGACATTCCCGTTGACCACTTAAGAGGCAACACACTTCTTACAGACTATTATGAAACAAAGTTTGAGGACGAAATGGATAATATCGTAGCCGTTTCACCTGACTTAGGTTCTGTTGTAAGAACAAGAGCCTTTGCTGAAAAGCTGAACGTTCCTCTGGCTATTATCGATAAGAGACGCCCCAGACCCAATGTTTCCGAGATTATGAACATCATAGGAGACATTAAGGGAAAGAACTGTATTTTGGTTGACGATATGATCGATACCGCAGGAACTATCTGCAACGCCGCCAACGCCATTAAGGAAAGAGGCGCAAAGAGTGTTTACGCCTGCTGTACTCACGGCGTATTTTCCGGCAATGCTCTTGAGAAAATCGAAAAGAGCGCCATTGACCAGCTTATTATGTTGGATACAATCCACTTCCCCGAGGAGAAAATGATTTCAAAAATCAAAATTCTCTCTACGGCTAAGATTTTCGCAGACGCTATTTACCGTATTCACGAATGTCTGCCTATTTCAAGACTTTACGATTAATAATTTAAATTAACTACATAATAAAAAAGCAAATTAAAAAGCCTGCGAACCGAATAATTCGCAGGCTATCTTTATGAGAACTGATTTATAGGCACATTGTCAAAGCTTAGGTTAGAGCATAAGGCGGTAGACATTTTCACAGTCCTTTTGGTTAAGGGCTACAAAGCCGCCTGTTGTGCCTGTTTCAACATCGCCGTAGCAGGCGGTATAGGCGAGCTTTTCAATGTCCTCTTCCTTGCCGCCCAGCTCTCCGAGGTTTTTGGGCATACCAAGGGAAATTAAGAAGCTGCGGAGGGCTTCGATGCCCTCTTTGGCGGTTCTTTCGGGGTTGTCGAAATCTATTTGAATGCCCCAAACTCTGACAGCCGCCTTAGCGAAGCGCATAACATCGTGGTTTAAGTTATATGTGAAAACTGCCGGCATAGCCACCGCAAGACCGGCTCCGTGAGCACAGTCGTACATTGCGGAAAGCTCGTGTTCAAGGTTGTGGCTTGCCCAGTCCTGGGTTCTGCCTACGCCGCAGCAGTTGTTGTGAGCAAGCATACCTGCCCACATTATATTTGCTCTTGCCTCGTAGTTATTGGGGTCAGCCATAACTCTGGGGGCTTCGTGAATCATCGTCAGAAGCAGACCCTCGATAACTCTGTCCGTTACCTCAACGTCCTTTGTGTTGGTGAGGTAGCGCTCATACAAATGAGCCATAATATCGGTTATTCCGCAGGCTGTCTGATAAGGGGGAAGGGTCTGTGTCAAAGCCGGGTTTAAAATAGAGAATTTCGGACGCATAGCATCTCCTCCGGCTGAACGCTTAAACATTCCTTCCTCTTTTGTTATAACCGAGTCTCCGGAGCCTTCAGAACCGGCTGCGGCAATGGTTAAAACAACGCCGATGGGAACAGCCTCATCAACGGGCTTTCCCTGATAAAAATCCCAAAAATCGCCGTCATAGGGCGTTCCTGCGGCAATAGCCTTGGCAGAGTCGATAGTGCTGCCGCCGCCGACTGCAAGAATAAAGTCAACGCCTTCTTTTCTGCAAAGGTCGATACCCTCATAAACAAGACCGCTTCTGGGGTTGGGCTTAACGCCGCCTAATTCACAGAAGGCTATGCCTTCTTTTTCAAGAGACTTTTTCACTCTGTCAAGGAGACCGCTTTTTTTGGCTGAGCCGCCGCCGTAGTGAATTAAAGCCTTGTGACCGCCGAAGCGTTTAACATACTTTCCCGTTTCGTTTTCAGTTTCCTTTCCGAAAACGAAATATGTTGGCGAATAAAATGTAAAATTATCCATAAAATCACTCTCTCTTAATATATTTAGTTATTGCTGAGTTTTTAAGTGTTTAGCTGCCAAATGTAATTTGATTTTATCCTTTCCGTCTACCTACGGTAGACACCTCTCCGTCACACTTCGTGCGCCACCTCCCCTCAAGGGGAGGCTATGCTACGCCGCTAAAAATTATTTATACTTCGGTGAAATTACAACGTGTCTATAGGGTTCAACGCCTTCGCTGAAGGTTGTTACGTAACGGTCATTCTGAAGAGTTGAGTGAATAATTCTTCTTTCATAGGGGCTCATAGGCTCAAGAATTACGTTTCTGCGGATATGCTTAGCCTTTTTGGCAAGATTTCTCGCCAGGTTTTCAAGAGTTTCCTTTCTCTTCTTTCTGTAGTCCTTAGTGTCCAGATGAATGCTGATATAGGGGCTGTTTCCCTTGTTTACAACAAGGTTTGTAAGGTATTGAAGGGAATCGAGGGTTTGACCTCTCTTACCTATAATAACGCCCATATCGTCGCCTGTCAGGTCAAGATAAAGCTGTCTGCCGCTTTCGTCCTTCTTTTCGATCTCAACCTTAAGATTCATGGTTTCGAAAACCTGCTTTAAGAATACAGATGCGTCTGCAACAGCCTTTTCGGTGTTGATTTCAACCTTCTGGGCTTCTTCGGCGGTTTCCTCGGCTGTCTGAGCCTTCTTTTCAACAGCTGCCGCAGGAGCTGCTTCTTTTTTAGCCGCTTCCTTTTTAGGCTTTGCTTCTGCTTTGACTTTTGCTTTTCTCTCTGCTTCAGCTGCTTTTTTAGCTTCGGCAGCTTTCTTTTCGGCTTCGGCTTTAGCCTTTCTTTCGGCTTCAGCTGCTGCCTTTGCCGCTGCTTTAGCTGCTTCGGCGGCTTTTATTTCGTCTTCCGCTTTAGCCTTTCTCTCGGCTTCGGCTTTCCTTTTGGCTTCCTCGGCGGCTTTTTTGGCTGCCTTTTCTTCTTCTGCTTTCTTTGCGGCTTCAATGTCGAAGCCTGCTCGCTTAACAATAACCTTGGCGTCTCTTGCGCCTATGCCTAAAAAGCCCTTGCGGGGTTCTTCTAAAATATCCCAATCAACCTGGTCAAAGTCAAGACCCAAAAATTCTCTGCCCTTTTCAACGGCTTCGTTTATGGTCTTTCCCGTCATTTCAATATAATCCATTATTTTTTCTCCTCCTTAAGTACTACATTCTCCTTTTTTGCAAGGCGGTCGAAATATAAATTAAAGCCCTGCTGCTGTAAAACCATAAATATATTGCCCACAATCCAATAGAAGCCTACGCCTATAGGCAGCTGAACGGTGATGTAAGCCATCATAAGGGGCATAATTATGTTCATAATTCTCTGCTGTGAAGCCAGCTGCTGGTTTGAAACGTCGCCGTTTTTCCTGGTCATAAGCCATGAAGAAAACCATGTTGTTGCGCCGGAAAGAATGGGGATTATTACGGTAATGCTTCTGATATTAAAGCCGCAGATCTCCGTTACTCTCATGCCTAAGAAGGTTTCAAAGGCTGTTTGGCTTGCATAAAGAGGCTCAAGCTGTGCAGCTGCGCTTGCAGGCAAAGCCGCAGCGATTTCCTGCCACTGGTCAACGCTGATTTTGTTTAAAAGCTTGCAAAGGTCGCTGATTACGGTTACGTTAAATGTGTCATAGAGACTTGAGGGCACCTTTGTAAGAGCGATGGGTATAAGAGTTTCGTCCAAAAAGCTCTGGGTAGAATTGTCTACGATAATTTGGGCAATCTGTGTATAAACATCCTGAATATGATTAATATAAAGGAAGGCGTTCTGCATAATGTAATACAGAGCGAAGAATATGGGCAGCTGAATTATAAGGGGCAGACAGCCCATAAAGGGGTTATAGTGGTTTTTAGCATAAATTTTCTGAGTTTCCGCAGCAAGCTTTTTCTGAACCTCGGGGTCGCTTGATGCGTTGGGATATTTAGCCTGAAGCTTATTGATTTCGGGCTGAATTTTTTTCATAACATACATAGACTTCTGCTGATGATAGGTCAGAGGAGTCATAAGCAGTCTTGCCACTAATGTAAACAAGATTATAGCGAGACCCAAAGAGCCTGCTTCTCCGCACAAAAAATAAATAAATTCATAAATCCAGTTCAAAATGATGCCTAAAACATAGGCTATGGCGCCTGTTATGGTTCCGGGGTCTTTCTGCACCATTCCCCTTAAAAACAACAACGAAATTTGGGTAAACAATCTAATTCCTCCTAAGATTAACCCCTTCGGGGTGTATATTTTTTCAGCATCGAATGTAAGCCCGACACTTCACATTTTTTTATTTTACAACATATTTACAAAAAAGGAAAGTACTTTTTAATATTTTTTATTAAATTTTTCTGCAACAGTTCAGCCGTTCGATTTTATTTAAAAGAGCAGTTCAGAAGCTATTAAATAAAGAACACATATAACCACAGCCCCTATAAACCAACCGTCTAAAAGTCTGTGCCCCTTTTCGGGTTCAACGGGTTCAAAGTTAAGCTGTCTCTTGTTATATCTTATAAAGCCCTTAATCATAAGGAACAGAAGAACGCCGAAAACAGCGGCGGTTATTCCGTAGCCTATTATATCGGTCATAGTTGTGACAGCTTCCTCCGCTTCCGCAAGCTCCTGCGGCACATCGGCGGTCGAAACGGCGGAAACGGCGCAATAATAGGCTATTACCTGTGTTCCGTTAATGACAAGGTGAAGAAGCATAGAGGCAAAAAGACTTCCGGTGTAATAAACAACCAAAGCCATTATGCACCCGGCAAACATTGCATAGGGGATTTGGTATAAATCCATATGAAACAGCCCGAAATAAAACGCCGAAAGCAAAACAGCCCCCACAGCTCCGAATTTTTTAAGCCCTCCGAAAACAAATCCTCTGAAGATTGTCTCTTCGAAAAGAGCCGGGCTGACCGCCATAATAATAAAGCCTACAGCAGGGCTTGAAGCCAAAAGGGTTTCGGTTGTTTCGATCATATCATTGGGATGAAACAAAGACGTAACAACCGAAATAAACGCCATAACCGGAAGCATTAGGAAACCTATAAAAATTATATAGCAAATGTTCCAGCCGGTCAGCTTTTTAAGGGGCAGAATTTCATGGAGACAGTCTCTTTTTAAATACCCGTAAAAAAGAATAGGCACAAGCATAAGCAGAAAATCCTGCAAAATCATAAGATTTACCATATAGAAGCTGTCGTTTAAATCTGTGTTGAAATATATCATCAGGGCGGCGCCTATTGTTATTAAAATTTGAACAGGCAGAACATACCACAGAAAAAACAAAAATACAAAGCGGTTTACGCTCTTAGGTGTTTCCATCAGCTGCTTCCTCCAAATTAAGCTTCTTTTCCTTAGCTTGGGCTCTTCTTTCCACAAACCTGTCGAAGGTGCGGGTGATTACCGCAAAAACAGGCACGCCGAAGAACATTCCCAAAACTCCGAAAAGACCTCCGCCTACTAAAATTGCAAAAATTATTCCCATAGGCTTTACGCCTATAGAGTCGCCCATAACTCTGGGCCCCAAAATATAGCCGTCAAACTGCTGCAAAACAAATATGAAAATAAGCATCCATATTGCGGAATAGGGGTTTTGAAGCAGACAAAGCAGCACAACGGGTATTCCGCCGATGAAAGGCCCGAAGTAGGGAATCATATTGGTTATTCCTATAACGCAGGCAAAAAGCATAGCGTAATCGGGGCTTATAAAGCAGCAGCCCAAAAAGAAAATAACCGCTATAATAATCGAGTCGACAGCCTTGCTGACTATGAAAGTGGCGAAGGTGGCGTTTGCGTCCTTTACAAAATCCCTTACGAACATATACCAGCTTTCGGGCAGAAAGGCAAACAAAATTCTCTTACATCTGGCTGTAAGGGCTTCCTTGTCAAGAAGCATATAAATCGAAATAATTATGCCTATTACAAGATTTAAAACCCAGCTGGCGGCGGTAAAGGTGCCCTCCAAGACATTTGTCATAATAGAGGTTACGTTGCCTATATTGTTAATAACAGTGTCGAAAATGGAATTTACAGAGTTATTGAACTCCCTTAAAAACTGGTTCATACCGTTTACATCTGTTTCCATACCCTCGATGGCGGCTGTAACGGCTTTTTCTGCCTTGGGCAAATATGTAAACAGATATGAAGCAAGACCCTGAATACTTGAGACAATATCGGGGATAATGCTTATAACAATAAACATAACCAAAGCCGCAACAAGTAAGTAGCTTGTCAGCATGGACAGCCTTTTGACGGCTTTTTTCCTGTTTTTCAGGGGCTTAAGCCTGCTGTAAAGACCTCTTTCGAAAAAGCCCGAGACGGGGTTTAGGATATAGGCGATTATAAAGCCGAAAATAAAGGGCTTAATAAGGGCTGCCGTCCAGTTGATTGCGGCGGTAAAGTCTGTATCCGTAATAAAACGGTATAAAATTATAATTACAAGAACCGCAAGTATAAGACCCGTGTATATTTTAAAGCTTTTTTTAATATATTCTGTCAATAAAGCTCACCCCATTTTAAATATGACTTAACATTACCTTTAATATTCTCTGTGAATTTTCAGCAGCTAATTTTTTGAATTCGGGGTAGTCCATGCTGCCCGAATCGTCGGCGGAGTCGGAAATTGCTCTTATAATTACGAAGGGCAGCTTGTTGAGGTAGCAAACCTGGGCAATGGCTCCGCCCTCCATTTCACAGCAGCAGGCACCGAAGGTATTTGAGATTTTGTCCTTCAGCTCATTGCTGCATACGAAAACGTCTCCTCCGGCAACTCTGCCTATCATTCCCTTAATTCCGCATTCCATAAGGGCTTTTCTTGCGGCGTCGATCATAGCCTCGTCCGCTTCGAAAAGAGATGTCTCCATATCGGGAATAACCCCAACGGAGTAGCCTAAGCCCGTTACGTCCATATCGTGCTGGCATACGTCTGAGGAAATAACAACGTTTCCTATTTCAAGCCCTTTGGCGAGCCCTCCGGCAACGCCTACGTTAATTACGCAGTCAACGCCGTACATATCCGCCATAATCTGAGTGCATACGGCGGCGTTTACCTTGCCTACGCCGCACTGTGCAATGACAACGTTTTTACCTTCAAGAGAGCCGAGGGCAAAGTTCATCCCCGCTATATTCTTGACGGAAATCACGTTTGTAATACTCTTTATGCCCTCAATTTCAATATCCATAGCCCCTATAATACCTATTGTGTTCATAATCTTTACTCCTTATAAAAAACTTCAAATAATCTCTCAAATCTCCTTTATGAAAATGTGAGCATCTTTGCGAGAATAAATTTATTCCACCGTTACACTCTTTGCCAAATTTCTCGGCTTGTCAACATCGTTTCCGAGACCTACCGCCATATAATAGGCGAAAAGCTGCTGAGGAATGTTCGCCAGCAAGGGCGTCAGTATGGGGTGGGTCTTGGGAATGTAAATATAGTCGTCGGCATATTTTTCAGTCTCCGTGTTCCCCTGCATAGCTATCATAAGTACCTTTGCCCCTCTTGCCTTAACCTCTTTTATGTTGCTCATTGTTTTGGCAAAAAGCTCCTGCTGAGTTGCCACGCCTATAACAAGTGTGCTTTCTTCTATTAAGGCTATAGGCCCATGCTTAAGTTCTCCGGCTGCGTAAGGCTCTGAGTGAAGATAAGCGATTTCCTTAAGCTTCAGAGAACCCTCACGGCAGACAACGTAGTCAAGACCTCTGCCTATATAAAATACATTTTTGGAGTCAATATATTTCTCCATAAATCTCTTTATATTGGGCGCCTGTGTCAAAATTTTGTTTATATGAGAGGGCAGCTTAAGCATTTCTCTTCTGATTTCGTCAAATTCCTCAAGGCTCATTTTGTCTGTTTCCAAAGCAATATGAAGGCTTAAAAGGAACATTGCCACAACCTGGGCTGAAAAAGCCTTTGTGGAGGCAACTGCAATTTCAGGCCCTGCAAGGGTGTAAATTACATCGTCGGCTTCTCTTGCTATGGTTGAGCCTACAACATTAACCACTGCCAAAACTCTTGAGCCACGTCTCTTTGCAAGACGCATAGCTTCAAGGGTGTCGGCTGTTTCCCCTGACTGTGAAATAACTATAACAAGTGTGTTTTCATCGATTAAGGGATCCTTATATCTGAATTCGCTTGCCACATCGGAGTTTACGGGTATTCTGCAAAGCTTTTCTATAAGAAATTTCCCTACAAGTCCGGCATAATAGGCTGTTCCGCAGGCTACAATATAAGCTTTGTTGATTTTTTCCAAATCCTCTCTGAAAAGCTTAATGTCGTCAAGCTGAATGCCTGAGCCGTCGGGCTTAAAACGTCTGTTAAGGTTATCGGAAACAACCTTAGGCTGTTCGAAAATTTCCTTAAGCATAAAGTGGTCATAGCCGCTTTTTTCAGCCGCTTCGATAGACCAGTCTACAACATAAACATTTTTCTTTACTTCCTCTTTGTCGGGGTTATAAATCTTAACATCGTCCTTTGTTATGACGGCGACCTCGTTGTCCTCCAAAATATATGTGTTTCTTGTATATTTCAGAATAGCCGGCATATCGGAGGCGATAAAGTTTTCGCCCTGACCCAAGCCCACAATAAGAGGACCGTTTTTCTTAGCGGCGATTATTCTGTCGGGAAAGTCCTTGCATATAATGCCCAAGGCATAAGAGCCGTCAACCTTTTCCAAAGCCTTAAAAACGGCATCGTTAAAGTCTCCGCTTTGGTCATAATAATATTCCACAAGCTGGGCAACGCACTCGGTATCAGTGTCGGAAATAAACTCAAAGCCCTTACTCTGCAAAATTTCCTTTATTTCCATATAGTTTTCGATAATTCCGTTGTGAACAACCGCCACATTTTCCGAACCGGAAAAATGAGGGTGGGCGTTTATGTCAGAGGGCACTCCGTGAGTAGCCCATCTTGTGTGACCTATGCCAAGTCTGCCCTTTACGGGGTTGTCATAAAGTGCGCTTTCAAGGTTTTCAACTCTGCCCTTCTTTTTGCAGACGCAGATTTTGTTTTCTCTTTCGTCAAAAACAGCAACTCCGGCGGAGTCATAACCTCTGTATTCAAGCTTTTCAAGCCCCTGAAGAAGAACGGGCACTGCATTTCTGTTACCAATATATCCTACAATTCCGCACATAGCTAACCTCCTAAAAATTTATTTGAGGGTTTCCACAATTAAGTCAGCAAGCTTGTTTGCTTCCTTTTCAATAAGCTCAATGTCACGTCCCTCAATCATAACTCTCACAAGGGGTTCTGTTCCCGAAGGTCTTATAAGAACTCTGCCTTCCCCTTCAAATTTGGCTTCAAGCTCGGCAATAGCCTTTCTTATGACCTCATAGTTGTTATATTCGTGTTTCTTTTTGTTGTCAACTCTTGCGTTTACAAGAACCTGAGGCAAGACCTCCATAATGCTCTTGAGCTCGGAAACGGGCTTTCCGGCTTTTTTCATTACCGTCAGAAGAGTTACAGCGGTTAAAAGACCGTCTCCGGTGGTGTTTTTATCCAAAATAATAATATGGCCGGACTGTTCTCCCCCTAAGTTATGATTATTTTTAAGCATTTCTTCTATAACATATCTGTCGCCTACGTCGGTAACGGCTACCTTTATGCCGTTGTTCTTAGCCATAATCATAAAGCCCAGATTGCTCATTACTGTGGCGGTTATGGTGTTGTCTTTAAGGAGACCCCTGTCTTTAAAGTCCTTTCCGATGATTGCCATAATCATATCGCCGTCAACAACCTCGCCCTTTTCGTCAACGCAGAGGCATCTGTCGCCGTCGCCGTCAAAGGCAACACCTATGTCAGCCCCTGTTTTTACAACCTCAGCCTTAAGGTTTTCCAAATGGGTGGAACCGCAGTTTGCGTTTATGTTTGTGCCGTCGGGATCTGCGCTAATAAATTTAACGTCAGCTTTAAGGGCTTCGAAAACAAGCCTTGCCGCCTTATAGGTAGCTCCGTTGGCACAGTCAACAACAATTTTAAGCCCCTTTAAGTCAATATCTGTCTGAGCGGCTATAAATTCCGCATAGTCCTTAACAGAGCTTTCGCAGACCTGCGTCTTTCCCACCTCAACCCCTATGGGAAGGGGAAGATTATCGATTGAGTTTATCATAACGTCCTCGATTTCAGCCTCGATTTCGTCGCTTAATTTAAAGCCGTCGCCGTTGAAAAATTTAATTCCGTTGTCCTCGACGGGGTTGTGTGAAGCTGAAATAACAACTCCTGCATCGGCTCCGTATTTTCTTACGAGATAGGCTACCCCCGGAGTGGGAATAACCCCAAGACTTATAACCTCAGCCCCTACGGAGCAAATTCCCGCAGTTAAAGCAGCTTCGAGCATACTGCCTGAAATTCTCGTGTCTCTTCCTACTAAAATTTTCGCCTTGTGTTTGTTCTCTTTAGCCAAAACATACGCCCCTGCCTTGCCTAACTTAAAAGCCGTTTCACAGCTCAACTCTGTGTTGGCAACCCCTCGAACGCCGTCAGTACCAAAAAATACACCCATGTTGTGCCTCCTGAAATTTCTTATTTATTAACAATTCGGTGTGTTATTTCTATTTTATTCCATACCGTCAATTTTGGTAATTCTTATCCATATTAAGCAATTATAACACCAAAAATCGGTTATGTAAATACTTTTGTTGACAAAAGAACGATTAAAAAGTTTATTTGTGAATAAGTCAAAACAAGCTGCTGCCATTATTTGGAAATAAAGTGCTGAAAATTGCGTTTTCAGTGCTGTTTTTTAAAATAATAAACGAACTTTAAAAGTCGGAAAACAAAAGGAAGAAGAGTTTTCTATAAGAAATGCAAGGGGATTAGATGGGAATAATCCTTACAGGCTTAAATGGTAAAAGAAAGGCTTTCGGAGTTAACTTAGGCTCCCCTTGAGGGGAGCTGTCACATAAGCTGATTTTGCAAAAATCAGTGTAATGTGACTGAGAGGTGAAAATAATCACATTTAAAACTTTTTCTTCAAAAACACCTCTCCGTCAGCCTGCGGCTGCCACCTCCCCTCAAGGGGAGGCTTGTCGGCTTTTCAGGTTTTGCCCTTCAAGGGCAGCCTTAACTAAGCCTTAAATAACAGCAAGTATTACAAAGGAGGGC
>JAJBVU010000199.1:0-441 GCA_020859645.1 Eubacterium sp.
GTGCCTACGTCAATGACTTTTTTGCCTTTGAAGTCCGTTAAGGATAGGGGAGTTAAGCTGTCTGAAAAATGCTTAAAGGCAATTTCCTTCTCTTCTGTTATGGCTGTGAGATTTATTTTTTGATTGTATTCAAGAAGCATATCCTTGTAGACAATGAATTTGTCAATCGCTTCTTCCGATAAATTCAGTTTTTCAAGTATTTCTCTCATATTTTTCTCCGTTATATATAAATTAAAGAATGCCGCTGTTTGCCGAGGGTTATTAACTCTCAGCTAATATGTTTATAATAACTCATAAACGAAGGAATGTCAATAATAGGATGTGAAGCAGACGTTTCTCAAATTAGTTAGTGGAATTGTTACATTTTTTTCTTATAATGGACAATATAAAATGTTGAAAATGTGAATAAATTTTGAAAAAGCTTGATTTTATTTAGTAAAT
>JAJBVU010000199.1:451-12773 GCA_020859645.1 Eubacterium sp.
ATGTTATAGTTAAAGGGCAGAAGCCGACATTTATAATATGCGGTGTCGGCAAAGCAGAAATGTAAGTTTATTAAAAAAGGAGGATTTACTTTGAAACTTAAGCAAATTATTTCGGCGGCGGTTATTGCGTCAATGCTTCCGCTGACTGTAGGAACTGCCGCTTTTGGGGCGGAAGCTTCTTCCGACGGTTCGGCAGTTATAAGCGGCACAAAAGCCGTAGTTACGAAAAACGGGGGACTTGTAAATATTGATTTGGGAAACGACGACTCTGTGATTTTAGACAATTATACATATTCAAAGGCAAGGTCGTCACGTACCTCATATAACACTGATTTAGACAATTTAAGCTATGTAACAGAGCCTAAGGATCAGGGCGATTTAGGACTTTGCTGGGCTTTTTCGGCTCAATCCGGCTTTGAAACTCTTCTTATGAAACAGCTTGGCTTAAGCAATCCCGATTTTTCGGAGCTTCACCTTGCTCTTGCTATGAGCGACAGCTTTTTGGAGGACGGAACCTACGGTTATGTGGGAAGAAGTGCAACCGACGGCGGAAACTCGGGAATGTTAGCAATGTATTCCACAAGAGCCGAAAATGCTTCAGAAAATAAATTTACAGGGCCTGTTAATGAAAGCGATATGAAATATATTGAAGATACGGCTGCAATAAACGCCATAACTTCAGCGGAAATGGCTGTTGATGTGTCGGAGGGCTATTTCCCGGGGTCATATTCCGTTATTGATTTGTCGGACGCAGCAGAATTGTCCGACAACGAAAAAAAGGCAAGAAATGAAATAATCAAGGAGCTTGTAGATAACTGCGGCTCTGTCAGCATATCTATTTACAGCGGTGCATCATCTACAGTCAGCTATGATAATTTTAAACAGTCAGATGACTATACAATGTTTTATGAAAGCACATATTCAGATGCAACCCACGCTGTAACAATAGTGGGTTATGACGATAACTTTCCTGCAAGAAATTTTAAAGAAGCCGGCTTTGATGAGCCATCTATGAACGGTGCATTCATAGTTAAAAACTCATGGGGCACAGACTGGGGCAATAACGGCGGATATTTCTATATGTCTTATGCTTCATATTTAAGCCAAATATTTGCTTTCGGAGACGCAATGGCAAGAAATACATATGATTATGAATATGACTATACTCCCTATGATACTGTCGGAGTAGTGTCATATACAAATTCAGACAGAAGTCTTTGCTTCGGCTCTTTTGCCAACCATTTTGAGAAGCAAAGCGCATTTAACGAAAAGGTAAATAAAATATCTGTTTATGTAAGTTCAGCAGACACAACACTTAAGTTATATGTTGACGCTGACGATTCAGACGGATATTTTAACGATTTACAGCCTGTTAAGGGCGTCAGCGGATCTGACAGCTCTGCTTATACGATAAATTCCGACGGCTCAATAGAGGTTAAATATGTGGGAAATTATGTTTTCGAGCTGACTGAGCCTGTGAAAATAACAGGCACCGGTTTTACGGCTGCGGTATATGCCGAGTCGAAAAACGGTTATCCTGTGGCTTATGAAGCTTCAAGCGCAGACATATATCATAAATATTGCGGTGAAAGCTATTTGGCAGGCTCCGCAAACGATACATACGATAAGATTGAAGATATTTACGGCGAAGTTGATTTTATGATAAGAGCCTATACCGAGGAGGACACCGTTAATATAACAATCAATGACGAAACTACATATACAACAAACGGCGGTACGGCTTTAAGCGCTGTTCTTTCATATGCCGGTATAACCGAAACGGTTTATGAAGAGGTAAGCGAAGAGGTCTATAAGCCTGTTGACGCAAGCGCAGCTGTTAATGATGACATAAGCCTTTATACAGCTGAGAGAATTTATGCACCTTATATGGAAATGAATAATTATCAGGTATCAACTGACGGTTACATAAGATTTGTAGGGGAAATTATCGACGATTTTACCGATGATGTGGACGAAGTAACGGCTTTGGGTTTTGTTTATTCCGCAGACGGCAAAACTGAAACAACCCTTGAATGTGACAAGGAGCTCTACAGCTCTTTAGGGGATTACAATGCCGATGACGGAGTTTATCTCTTTAAGTCGGATGAGCTTGCCGCAGGAAGCTATACTGTTTCGGCTTATGTAAGCTATCGTTTAAGCAGCGTGATCAGAACAGTTTATACGGAAGAAAAGACAATAACTGCGTCATAAAAGGGGAGGAACAGGTATGAAAAAAATATATGAAAAGCCCGTACTTTTAAAGGTTGAGTTAAATACTGAGGAAATCGCAGCTTCAAAACAGCTTTCTTCCTTTAACATAATTAACTCTGAGATATCATCAGCAACAAGGACATGGACAACTGTAAAATATTAATATAAGCTTAAGAAACCGCCGAAGCCCTCAACGGGTTAAGGCGGTTTTTAAATAGCCGTTCAGCCAATGATTTGACTGAAATTTTACAATTTTAAAGGCTTACAAATTCTTGAAAAAACTTGATTTTGTGTTTCGGGTGTGATATAGTGATAATTGTAAAATGTCTTTTATTTTTTTTGAAAAAAGGAGGGCTGATTTTGAAGATAAAACAAATTATATCAGCGGCGATAATAACAACACTTCTTCCCTTAAGTATGGGAACATATGCATTCGGCGAGGAAAGCCCATCAAAGAAAACGGCTGATTTTGGAGCGACAAAAACCGAGTTTATTCAAAGCGGAGATCTTATAATTACCGATAAAGAAACTGCCGGTAATTCACTTTCGGCTTCGGCTTATCCTAAGCTCAGGAGCTCGGCTTTAACCGCCTATAACAATGACCCGAATAACCTTCAGTATATAATAGAGCCGATAGACCAGGGAACAATGGGGTCCTGTTGGGCTTTTTCCTCATCGTCCTGTATGGAAACTCTGCTTATGAAGCATGACGGCGTAAGCTCAGCTGATGATAATTCGAAATATGGTCTTTCGGTGTTCCACACTGTTTTAGCTGTGAGCAGAAGCTTTCTTCAGGAAGGAGAATACGGCTTTGTTAATTTAGACCACAACAGCGGAAGTCAGGAAATGTATGCTATGTATACAACAAGAGCGAAAGGCAAAAACCTTTTTAACGGCCCTGTTAAAGAATCGGCTATGACCTATACAGACGATGAAGATGAAATAGCCTATATAACTGCCGATGATATGAACAGCGCCGAGCTTGCGGAATATTTCCCGGGTTCATGGTCACTTCCCGTATTTGCCGATGTATTAAGCGATGAGGAAATAACCGCCAGAAACGCCATAATCAAGGATCTTGTGAACGCCTGCGGCTCTGTCAGCACATCGATTTTCTGCGGCGAAGTGATTGGTGAAGAATATGATAATTTTAAGGGAACAGATGAGTATACGGTATTCTATGACCCGGATTATGAAATACCTAATCATGCCGTTACAATAGTGGGTTATGATGACAGCTTTGACGCAGGTATATTTGAAGAGGCGGGCTTTGAAAAACCATCTATGGACGGTGCCTTTCTTGTCAAAAACTCATGGGGAACCGATTGGGGAAACAGCGGATATTTTTATATGTCATATGATTCATTTATAATATATGTATTTGCTTTCGGCAACCCGATTTCAAGCGATACCTATGACTATGAATATGATTATACGCCCTTTGAGTCGATAGGCGGAGTCAGAACATATTATTCTTTTGACGATGATACAGGTGATTTTATAGGTTTCGGCGGTGTTTTCGCAAATAATTTTGAAAAGCAGACAGAAAAGCCCGAGGAATTAACTGCGGTATCTGTATACGTTTATTCAGATGATACCGATATTAAGATTTATGCGGATACCGATGACTCTGACGGCGCAGATGAATTAGACGGCTTAAACAATGATTTGAAGCTTCTTTCATTTAAAGAACCGGCTGACAGTATAGCTTACAGCTTGTCTGACGAGGGTACATCAATACATGTTCCCTATATGGGGAATTATGTTTTTGAGCTTGAAGAGCCTGTAGCATTAGACGGCGATTTTACTGTTGTTGCCGAGGCAGTTTCCTCTGACGGCGAACCTATAGCTTATGAGAGCGACACAGAGGTTAAAGACAGCCTGAATTCGCTTAATCATAAATATATAGGCAAAAGCTACGTGGCAGTTGATTTAGACGACGAGTTCACCGGTCTTTACGATTATATGAAAGCCAACGATCCCGAGGCGGAAGAGGAAAATTGTGAATGTGATCTAATGATAAGAGCCTATACAGCGGAAATTCCTCCTGTTAATGTGACCGTTGACGGAGAGACATACAAAGCGGAATACGGCACGGCATTAAGTGATTTTCTTGCTGCAGGCAGCATAGACGAAACGGTTTATGAAGCAGTAAGCGGTGAGGAAAACAGCTATAAGCCGGCTGATATAAGCGCCGAGCTTACGGATGACATAACCCTTTACACAGGTACGGCTCTTTCCGCACCTGCCATAGAAATGAATAATTATCAGACCTCAGATGACGGCTGCATAAGATTTGTAGGGGAAATCACCGATGAGTTTGACGATGCTGTTGAAGCGGTAATCGCTTTGGGCTTTGTTTATTCGGCTGACGGCGGTGAGGAAAAAACAATTGAATGTGACAAAGAACTATATGAAGCTTTGGGAGATTATACTGCACCGAGCGGCACTTATCTCTTTAAGTCAGGCGAGCTTACGGCGGCAGACTATATTGTTTCCGCCTATGTAAGCTGCATCATAAGAGGTGAAACCGACGCAGTAACAGTCTATACGGAAGAAAAGACAATAACTGCTTCATAAAAAAAAGGAGGGTTTATTTTGAAACTTAAACAAATTATTTCAGCGGCACTTATAACAGCTTTGCTGCCTTTGGGAACGGGAACAGCCGTTTTCGGGGAGGAAACCTCGGCAAAGAAAGTGCCTTCTGTGGGAGAAACAAAAACAGAGTTTACACAAAACGGAGATCTTATAATTGCCGATGACGGAATCAATGACAATGGACTTTTGAAGCAAGCCTATCCTAAGCTCAGGAGCTCGGCTTTAACCTCTTATAACAGCGATCCGGACAGTCTTAAGTATATAACAGAGCCGAAAGACCAGGCACATATGGGGTCCTGCTGGGCATTTTCTTCTGCGTCCTGTATTGAAACTCTGCTTATGAAGCAGGACGGCATAGAGACAACATCAGATTCAAAATATGATTTTTCGGTGCTTCATGCTGTTTTGGCTGTGAGCAACAG
Source organism: Eubacterium sp. (assembly GCA_020859645.1). Lineage (GTDB taxonomy): Bacteria > Bacillota > Clostridia > Lachnospirales > CAG-274 > JAJQCI01. Next base: position 5,683 of record JAJBVU010000199.1, read on the forward strand.
CTTTCTTCTGGAAAACGAATACGGATTTGCTAATTTAAACCATAGCGGCGGCAGTCAGGATTTATATACTATGTATATAACAAGAGCAAAAGGTACAAATCTTTTTAACGGTCCTGTTAAAGAATCGTCCATGACTTATACAGACGATGAAGATGAAATAGCCAAGATAACCGCCGATGATATGGAAAATGCCGAATATGTGGGCTATATACCCGGTTCTTATTCTTATATTGACCTTTCCGGCGGAGAATTAAGCTATGAGGAAACAGTTAACAGAAATGCCATAATTAAAGACCTTGTGAATGCTTACGGCTCTGTCAGTATATCTATTGACTGCGGTGAAGCGATTGAAGACAACTTTGAGAATTTTGAGATAACCGATGATTATACGCTGTTTTATGACCCTGAGTATAAGGTACCCGATCACGCCGTTACAATAGTAGGCTATGATGACAGCTTTGACGCAGATGTGTTCGGAGATGCCTTTGGAAAAACTCCATCTATGGACGGAGCATTTCTCGTTAAAAACTCATGGGGTACTGACTGGGGTAAAAATAACGGATTTTTTTATTTGTCATATGATTCATATATAGCAGATATAAACGCTTTCGGCAACCTGATTTCTATGGACACCTATGATTATGAATATGATTATACACCCTTTGGGTATGTAGGCGGAGTTCATACATATGAATATCAAGACGATGAAACAGACGAAACTACAGGATACGGCGGTGTTTTTGCAAATAATTTCGAAAAGCAGACCGAAAACCCTGAAGAATTAACTGCGGTATCCGTATTTGTTTATTCAGCCGATACCGATATTCAGATCTATGTTGACACTGACGACTCAGACGGCGAAGATGATTTAGACGGCTTAAACAATGATTTACAGCTTCTTTCCTTTAAGGAACCGTCTGACAGTATGGCTTACAGCTTATATGATGAAGGCACAACAATAAATGTTCCCTATATGGGAAATTATATTTTTGAGCTTGACGAGCCTGTTGCATTAGACGGGGATTTTACCGTTATTGTTGAGGCAGTTTCTTCAACCAACATACCTGTAGCTTATGAGTGCACCACGGCTTCTAAAGAATCTTTGCTTTGGCTTAATCATAAATATATAGGCAAAAGCTATTTGGCAGTTGATGTAGACGGCGAGTTCACAGGCTTTTGCGATTATATGAAAGCCGACGATTCCGAGGCAAAAGAAGGCGACTATGAATATGATTTAATGATAAAAGCCTATACAGCGGAAATTCCTCCTGTTAATGTAACCGTTGACGGCATTTCATACGAAGGGGATTACGGCACTGCTTTAAGCGAGGTTCTTTCGGCAAATAATATAACCGATACGGTTTATGAGGAGACAGCGGAAAACAGCTATGAGCCTGCCGACACAAGCGCTGAGCTTACTGAAGACATAACTCTTTATACAGGCTCATATATCCATGCACCTGCCATAGAAATGAATAATTATCAAACTTCAGATGACGGTTATATAAGGTTTGTAGGGGAAATTACCGATGAGTTTGACGATGCGGTTGAAGCGGTAATCGCTTTGGGCTTTGTTTATTCGGCTGACGGCGGCGACACAGAAACAACAATTGTATGTGACAGTGATCTTTACCAATCTTTGGGAGATTATACTGCACCGGACAACACCTATCTCTTTAAGTCAGGCGAGCTTACGGCGGCAGACTATATTGTTTCCGCTTATGTAAGCTATGTTATAACCGGCGAAACCGACGCAGTAACAGTCTATACGGAAGAAAAGACAATAAGCACAACAAGCGCTTTAAATGATTAATGAAGGGGAGAAAATGAATAATGAAAAAGATATATGAAAAACCCGTACTTGTAAAGGTTCAGTTAAATACAGAGGAAATAACAGCTTCAAAACAGCTTTCCTCATTTAATATAATTTCGTCCGAGACTTCATCAACAAGGACATGGACAACTATAAGCTATTAATATGAAATTAATAAACCGCCCGAACTCCCATTGAGAACGGGCGGTTTCGCTTTATCGGAAAAAGATGTGTAAATTTTTGAAAAGGCTTGATTTTATGATTTTTATGTGATATAGTGATAATGGCAAAATGTTTTTGATTTTTTGCAACAGTTCAGCCGTGTCTTTTATTTTCAGGTTTTTGCATATTTATGTTCAAAAACCTGAAAATAAGACACGAGCAGAGCGCCAAATAATGAGCTAAAGAGAACCCGAAAGACATCGGGCGAGCTTCAGCTCGGTTTTGCGTCAGCAAAACTTCTGAAGAGAACCGCTTTAGCGAATTAGTTGGCTGAACTGTTACGTGTTTTTCACAATGGAGGAGATTTAACTATGAAGTTTAAACAAATTATTTCGGCGGCACTTATAACAACGCTGCTTCCCTTAAGCATGGGAATAACAGCTCTCGGCGAGGATGACTTAGACGGCTTAGAGGCTGTACCTGATTTGGGAGCAGAGGGAGTGGAACTTACATTAAACGGAAATTATCTGAACGCAGACAAAGGGACAGATGACGCTTCACTTTTGGGAACAACTTCAACTTCGAAGCAAAGGATTAGAATTCCGTCATCATATAACAGTGACCCGGACGGTCTTCTTTGGTATATAAATTCACCGAGAGACCAGGGCAAATTAGGATCCTGCTGGGCTTTTGCTTCAACGTCCTGTATGGAAACTCTGCGTTTGAAGCAGGACGGCAATATTATGGTTGATGAAGAGGAGGATCAATCATATAATTTTTCGGAGCTTCATGCCGTTTTGGCGTGCGGCAATAAATTCCTTTTAGATGATAAATACGGTATTGTGGGTTGGGGCATTGATAACGGCGGCAATATGGGCGGTTATACTATGTATGCAACAAGAAATGAGGACGATAACGTCTTTGTCGGCCCTGCTGCAGAGACAGATATGAAATATAACGATGATACAAGCGAGATAGCAGCAATAACTGCCGATGAAATGAAAAATGCCGAAGCAATAGATTATTTCCCGGGTTCATTTTCCGATTTGTACTTTTCATCACTGCTGGACGAAGGCGATATAGAAGACAGAAATGACTTAATTAAAGAATATATTATTACCTACGGCTCTGTGGCTATAGCCATGCACTGCGGCGAAAAGACCGGCGACTTCTATGAGGATTTCGCAGAAGCCAATGGTTACACCTTATACTACGAGCCGGATTTTGAAACAGCTGATCATGCAGTCGTAATAGTGGGCTATGATGACGATTTTGACGCAAGCAATTTTACGGATGCAGGTCTTGATGACCCGGGTATGGACGGCGCTTTTCTTGTTAAAAACTCATGGGGTACAGAATGGGGCAACAGCGGATATTTCTATATGTCATATGCTTCCCAAATAACCCAAATATGTGCTTTCGGCAATTTGATTTCAAGAGATACATATGAATATGAATATGATTATGCACCTTTCTACCCTCTGTACACAACTCATACATTAAGCTATTTAAACAGTTCAGGCAAGGTTGTGGCTTACGGCGGTATTTATGCAAATAATTTTGAAAAGAAAACAGAAAAGCCCGAAGAATTAAACAAGATATCCTTATATGTCGCTAACGGCAAGACCCGTCTTAATTTTTATGTTGACACAGACGATTCCGATGGTATAAATAATGATATGCAGCAGCTTTCCGTTAAGGATGCGGATGAAGGTTCGCCTTACACTGTAAATTCTTCATACATATATGTTCCCTATGCAGGTCATTATGTTTTTGAATTGGAAGAGCCTGTTGCGTTAGAAGGTGATTTTACTGTCGCCGTTCACGCATATTCTTACAGCGGAAATCCCGTGTATTATGAAGGGTCATATGATTTCAATGAAGACTCGCAATTTTTAAACCATAAATACAGCGGCAATAGCTATGTAGCAACTTACATAGACGGCACTTTCGAGAAGATTTATGATGTGTTTCAGGCAAGCGATGATGAAGCCGAAGCGGACGAATATGAGTGGGATTTAATGTTAAACGCCTACACATCGGAAACTCCCGTTTATGTAACTGTTGACGGCACTGTATATGAAGCTGACTACGGCACAGCCTTAAGCGATTTACTTACTGCAAAGGGCATAACCGAGACAGTCTATGAAGAGACAGAAGAAAACAGCTATGTGCCTGTAGACGCAGATATGGAGCTTACAAAGCACATAACCCTTTACACAGGCTCTGCAATCTATGCACCTGCTATAGAAATGAATAATTATCAGGCTTCAGATGACGGAGAGGCAATAAGGTTTGTAGGGGAAATCACCGATGAGTTTGATGATGCAGTTGAAAAGGTAATTGCTTTGGGCTTTGTTTATTCCAAAGACGGAGATACAGACGAAACTAAGGTTGAATGCGGTGAGCTTTATGAATCTTTGGAAGATTACACTGTAGATGACGATAATGTTTATCTCTTTAAGTCAGATGAGCTTACGGCGGCAGACTATATTGTTTCCGCTTATGTAAGTTATGTTATAAGCGGTGAAACCGACGCAGTAACAGTCTATACGGAAGAAAAAACAATAAGCGGTTCAAACAATTCATAGAAAAGGAGGGTTTATTTTGAAGCTAAAACAAATTATTTCAGCGGCAACTGTTGCGTCTATGCTTCCCATGAGCTTGGGAACAACGGCTTTTGCCGGGGATAGCTCTTCGTCTGTCATTACAGCCGCACAAGCTGTAATTACGGAAAACGAAGGACTTGTAAATATTGATTTTGGAAATGACGACTCTGCGGTTTTAGACAATTATACCCCGGCATATTCAAAGGCGAGAACTGCTTCAAACGCATCCTCATATAACACAGATTTAGATAATTTACAATACGTAACAGAGCCTAAAAATCAAGAGCCTTTAGGTCTTTGTTGGGATTTTTCGTCAATGTCCTGTTTTGAAACTATGCTTATGAAGCAGATCGGCTTAAGCAGTCCCGACCTTTCGGAGCTTCACGCTGCTCTTGCTATGAGCAACAAATTTTTGGAGGACGATACCTACGGCTATGTGGGAAGAGACGCAACAGACGGCGGCAACCCCATAATATTTGATATGTATACCACAAGAGCCGAAGACACAGACAATAATAAATTTACAGGGCCTGTTGATGAAAGCTGTATGGAATATACTGTAGATACAGATAAAATAGCAGCTGTAACTGCAGAGGAAATGGCTGTTGATGCGTCAGAGGGCTGCTTCCCCGGGTCATTTTCCTTTATTGATCTATCGAGCTTAACTTCATTAACAGACACACAAATAGCATCAAGAAACAGCATAATCAAGGAGTTTGTGGATAAATACGGTTCTGCCGTTATAACCATTTACGCAGGCACAAGCTTCGAAACCAGCGATGAAGTATTTAAGGAAGCCAACGGTTATAAGCTGTTTTATGAAAGCTCTTACTTAACGGCGAACCACGGTGTTGCCGTAGTAGGCTATGACGACAGCTTTCCGGCAAGCAACTTTACAGCAGCTGACGGTTTAGATACACCCCCTATAGACGGTGCTTTTATAGTTAAAAACTCATGGGGCACAGACTGGGGAAACGGCGGATATTTCTATATGTCCTATGCATCATATTTAAGCGAAATATATGCTTTCGGAGACGCAATGACAAGAAATACATATGATTATATATATGACTACACCCCCAACACAGCCTGCGGCGGAGCGTCAAACATGACATCAGAGGGGGTTTACTACGGCTGCTTTGCAAATCATTTTACCAAGCAAAGCTCATATACCGAAAAGGTAAATAAAATATCGGTTTTTGTATTATCAGCAGACACAACACTTGAGTTATATGTTGACGCCGACGATTCGGACGGAACAGATGATACAGACGAAACATCCGGATATTTTAATAATTTACAGCCTGTTGAGGCTGAAGCCTCCCTTACCGGTTCTTATACGGTTAATGAGGACGGTTCTATAACAGTTCCCTATGCCGGAAATTATGTTTTTGAACTGACAGAGCCTGTGGAAATAACAGGCGGCGGCTTTACGGCTGCGGTATATGCCGAGTCGGAAAACGGTTATCCTGTGGCTTTTGAAATTTCAAATACATTAGAAGGGTCACTTTATGTATACCATAAATATTCCGGTGAAAGCTATTTAGCAAATTCCGCAAGCGGGCCGTTTGGAGAGATAGCTGAAATCAACTTCGGCGGCATGACCGGTTATGAATTTGACTTTGTAGTAAGAGCCTACACCGAAGAGGATACCGTCAGTGTAACAATCAATGACACAGACACGTATACAGTAAACAGCGGCACAGACTTAAGCACTGTTCTTTCAGATGCCGGTATAAGTGAGACGGTTTATAAAGAGACAGCAGAAAACAGCTATAAGCCTGCCGATACAAGTGGCGAGCTTACGGAGGACATAACTCTTTATACAGGCTCTGCAATCTATGCACCTGCCATAGAGATGAATAATTATCAGACTTCAGATGACGGAGAGGCAATAAGATTTGTAGGGGAAATCACCGATGAGTTTGACGATGCGGTTGAAAAGGTAATTGCTTTGGGCTTTGTTTATTCCAAAGACGGAGATACAGACGAAACTAAGGTTGAATGCGGTGAGCTTTACCAATCTTTGGAAGATTACACTGCGCCGGACAACACTTATCTCTTTAAGTCAGACGAGCTTACGGCGGCGGACTATATTGTGACCGCTTATGTAAGCTATGTTATAACCGGCGGAACCGACGCAGTAACAGTCTATACGGAAGAAAAGACAATAAGCACAACACTCGCTTCAAATGATTAATAGAATGGGAGGAACAGATATGAAAAAGACATATGAAAAACCCGTACTTGTAAAGGTTCAGTTAAATACAGAGGAAATAGCAGCTTCAAAACAGCTTTCCTCATTTAATATAATTTTGTCCGAGACATCGTCAACAAGGACTTGGACAACTATAAGCTATTAATATAAATCTGAACTTTAATAAAAGCAGCCGCCTGAACTCTGATTTGAGTATAGGCGGCTGTTTTGCTTATTTAAAATTATATCATAGTATTTGCCGAAAGGGCGTTAAAAATGTTGACATATAAAAAAATTTAATATATAATAG
>JAJBVU010000314.1 GCA_020859645.1 Eubacterium sp.
CTCTTAAAAAATCAAGAAGAGAGGAAACGGTTCTGCTCCTTACCTTTTGTCTGCTGCCCTTTATGTTAAGCTCTTTTGTATAGGTTTTTCCTTTACAGTAAATTCCTATATAAACTCTGCCTACAGGCTTATCATAGGAAGTATCATCAACTGTAGGATTGGCTACCGCTCCCCCTCCGGCAATACCCGTTGTGGAAATACCCACATCAGCCCCTGCCAAAACAGCTGCCCCCTTAGCCATTTCCGCTGCGGTTTCCGCAGACACTGCACCGTAATACTGAATGGTTCTGCTGCTTACGCCCAGTGTTTTCATTTTGCTTTCATTTGTATAAGCCACAAACCCCTCTTTAAATACTTTAGATACTCCTGCTATATCCACAATTGTCGATGCTAACATTCCCCCCGTCAGGCTCTCAGCTGTTGCAAGACTCAGCCCTTTTTCCTTCAAAAGCTCCACAACAGCCCCTGCCAGTGTAGTATCATTTTCTCCGTAAATAAATCCTCCGAGCCTGCCGTAAATTTCATCAGCCACAGGCTCAATCATTTTAAGGCACTGCTCTTTACCATCACCCTTAGCGGTAATTCTTAAAAGAACACCGTCCTCCTTTGCGTAAGGCGCAACAGTTGGGTTAGTTCCCTTCGCCATAATATCTCTTACAGCCTCTGCGGCGTTAGACTCTCCTATGCCTGTCAGCCTTAAGGTTCTTGAAATAATAACCTGCTTTTCTCTGCCATCAAGATAAGGCTTCACCGAATTATTAAACATAGGCACAAGCTCATTCGGCGGCCCCGGCAGCATTATAAGCATTTTACCGTTTTCTTCAATAATTATTCCCGGGGCTGTTCCGTTATCATTATCAAGAACCTTTGCCCCAACGGGAACATACGCCTGCTTGATATTGGTTTTCGCCATTTTTTTGCCCTTAAAATAGCTTTCAATTCTCTTATAAGAGTTTTCGTCAAGAACAAGCTCCCTGCCGAAATATTCAGCCCCTGTTTCCTTTGTTATATCATCGTCCGTAGGACCCAAGCCTCCTGACGTAATGATAATATCCGATCTTTCAAAACCGCTTTTAAAAGCGTCCATAAGCCTTTCCTTGTTATCCCCTACAACTGTCTGATAATAAGTGCTTATTCCCAAAGCCGCCAGCTCCTCAGACAAAAACTTAGCGTCTGTATTAACTATTTCCCCCAACAAAATTTCCGTTCCCACTGCAATAATTTCCGCTTTCATAAATTCACCGCTTTCTTAAAAGAAAGGCAGACACTACCTAAGTAACGCCTGCCTTGTCATACTTAAAAAATCTTGTTTGTTAAAAAATATTATTTGTTCTTAAGGTTGAACCATGCGTCAAGACCCAAATACTGAGCTACATCGCCTAATTCTTCCTCAATTCTCAAAAGCTGATTGTATTTAGCAACACGGTCTGTTCTTGCGGGAGCACCTGTCTTAATCTGACCTGCGTTTACTGCAACAACGATGTCAGCGATTGTAGCGTCCTCTGTTTCGCCTGAACGGTGAGAAACAACTGCTGTCATATTATTTCTGTTAGCAAGCTGAATAGCATCAAATGTTTCTGTAAGTGTACCGATCTGGTTTACCTTAATAAGGATAGCGTTGCCTGCCTTAAGGTCAATACCCTTCTGAAGTCTCTTTGTGTTTGTAACGAAAAGGTCGTCGCCTACAAGCTGAATCTTTCCGCCAAGCTTTTCTGTAAGAAGCTGCCAGCCTTCCCAGTCCTCTTCTGCAAGACCGTCCTCAATAGAGATAATGGGGAACTTCTCGCAAAGTGCTGTATAGAATTCAACCATTTCTTCAGATGTTCTTACGATTTCTTCGTCAAGACCCTTAGCTTCTGTTTCGCCGGGGAAGTGATAAAGACCATCTTCTTTATAAAGCTCTGAAGATGCGGGATCCATTGCAATTCTGATCTGTTCGCCGGGCTTGTAGCCTGCGTTTACGGTTGCTTCAAGAATAAGTTCGATAACTTCGTCGGCTGTAGCACAGTTGGGAGCGAAACCGCCTTCATCGCCTACGCCTGTTGAATAACCCTTAGACTTAAGAACCTTCTTAAGAGCGTGATAAATTTCACAGCACATTCTGAGAGCCTCTGAGAATGTAGGTGCGCCGACGGGCATAATCATAAATTCCTGAAGGTCTACAGTGTTGTCTGCGTGCTTTCCGCCGTTCATAATGTTCATCATGGGAACGGGAAGTGTCTTAGCGTTAAATCCGCCTAAATACTGATATAAAGGCATATTAAGAGCCTCTGCAGCAGCCTTTGCAACAGCCATTGATACAGCAAGAGTTGCGTTTGCACCAAGCTTAGCCTTGTTGGGTGTGCCGTCAAGCTCGATCATAGTCTTGTCGATAGCAACCTGGTCAAGAGCGTTCATACCGATAAGCTCGTCAGCGATTATATCGTTTACATTTGAAACAGCCTTTTCTACGCTTGTTCCGTTATACTTTGCGGGGTCTCCGTCTCTGAGCTCAACAGCCTCAAACTGACCTGTTGAAGCGCCTGAGGGAACAGCTGCTCTTCCCATAACCTGATTGCCGTCGCACTCTACAACAACCTCAGCCTCAACTGTGGGGTTTGCTCTTGAGTCAAGAACCTGTCTTGCAAATACATCAACTATTTCCAAATAACCTTTCATGAGTTTAAATCTCCTTTCGTTTCTCTTGAGTTGAAGTTTCCTTACTTATATTGTAAATTATTAATATAAATAAGTCAAACATTTTTTATAAATTTATAGAAACTTTGCTTTTTTCAAAGTAACTAATTAAAACTTAAAGTTAAGAAAGCCTTTAAGTGAAAGCCGATAGACTTATCTTTAGAGGGGAAACCCGAGCGAAGCGAGGGTTTCCCTTCCTTTTTTTCTTAGGGCTGTTCTTAAAAATGATTTTTAATCATTTTTCAAGAGCAGGCAATTATTTAATAAGCAGGCTTTCTCCCGTCATTTCCTCAGGCTTCTTAATATCCATCATATCAAGAAGGGTAGGCGCTATGTCGGCGAGCCTTCCGCCTTCCTTAAGTCCCTTAGCCTTAGGGCAGTTTACGAGAATAAAGGGTACGGGGTTTGTTGTGTGGGCTGTAAAGGGATCTCCTGTTTCATAGTTGACCATCTGCTCAATGTTGCCGTGGTCTGCGCATATAAACATCTGAGAGCCTGTTTCAACAACAGCTTCTACAACTCTGCCTACACATTCATCTATATAAGCCACTGCCTTCTTCGCCGCTTCGATTACACCTGTATGACCTACCATATCGGGATTAGCATAGTTAATTATAATAAGGTCATTTTTTCCGGAGGTAATGTTCTCAAGAAGAGTTTCAGTTACCTTGGGAGCGCTCATCTCAGGCTGAAGGTCATATGTTGCTACCTTAGGCGAAGGCACCAAATACCTGTTTTCGTTGGGGTTGGGAGCTTCCACGCCGCCGTTAAAGAAGAATGTAACGTGAGCATATTTCTCCGTTTCCGCAATTCTTGCCTGAACAAGACCTAAAGACGAAATATATTCGCCGAGAGTATTCTTGAGAACCTGAGGCTTGAAAGCCACAAGCTTGTTTTCGATTGTCAGGTCATACTCCGTAAAGCATACATAAGTAACCTTTATATGTCCCTTTCTTCTTTCGAAATAGGGGAAGTCATCGTCACAGAAGCTTCTTGTAATTTCTCTTGCTCTGTCGGGTCTGAAATTGGCAAAAATTATGCTGTCGCCGTCATTAACCGTTGCTGTGGGCTTGCCGCCGTCAAGAATTACCGTGGGAATAACAAACTCGTCGTTTACTCCCTCGGCATAGGTTCTGTCCATACATTCAGCCATAGAGCCGGCTGTTCTGCCTTCGCCATAGGCTATTGCGGCATAAGCCTTTTCAACTCTGTCATAATTCTTGTCTCTGTCCATAGCGTAATATCTGCCGCTGATAGTGGCAATTTTGCCTACGCCGATTTTTGCCATTTCGTTTTCAAGCTCTGTTAAAAAGCCCTTTGCAGATGTAGGGGGTGTGTCTCTGCCGTCAAGAAAAGCATGCATATAAACCTTTTCAAGTCCGTTTCTCTTGGCAAGCTCAAACACTGCGAAAATATGCTCCAACGAGCTGTGAACGCCGCCTCTTGACACAAGACCGAAAACATGGAGTGCGCTGTTGTTTTTCTTGCAGTTTTCAACAGCCTTCATAAGCTCCTCATTTGTGAAAAAGTCTCCGTCATTTATGGCTTTTGTTATTCTTGTCAGTTCCTGATAAACTATTCGCCCTGCACCCATATTAAGATGACCCACCTCGGAATTACCCATTTGTCCGTCGGGAAGTCCTACGTCAAGACCCGAAGCATAGCCCTTTACATAGGGATATTCCTTCTTAAGTCTGTCGATATTTGGGGTAGCTGTCATTTCAATGGCGTTTCCGTCTTTGTTTTCATTAATTCCAAAGCCGTCAAGTATCATTAATATTGTAGTTTTTTTCATAAAAACACCCTGTTCCTTATTCTTTGACACAGCCTGTTATCAAATTAAAATCTGCCTTAAGGCTTGCTCCGCCGATAAGACCGCCGTCAATATCGGGCATAGCCAAAAGTGATTCGCAGTTTTCGGCGTTCATACTTCCGCCGTATTGTATTCTGATTGCTTCGGCTGTTTCGTCGCCGTAAATATCGTTTATAATTGCTCTTATGCCTGCGCAGACCTCTTCTGCCTGATAAGCGGAAGCTGTTCTGCCTGTGCCGATAGCCCAAATAGGCTCATAAGCTATTATAACCTTCTTAGCATCGTCAGCGTCAATCTTCTTGAAAGCTCTCTTAATCTGAATTGCGATATGGTCGATTGTGATGCCCTCGTCCTTCATTTCAAGACTTTCCCCTACACATACAATAGGAATAAGTCCTCTCTTAAGAGCCTGCTTCATTTTCTTGTTTACCATATGGTCTGTTTCGCCGAAATATTCACGTCTTTCGGAGTGGCCTAAAATAACATATTTAACGCCTAATTCCTTAAGCATATCTGCGGAAACCTCTCCTGTATATGCTCCGTTGTTTTCAAAGTGCATATTCTGAGCGCCTACGGCTATATTCTTACAGCCTTCAAGCTCCTTTGTTACAGCTGCAATATCAACAAAAGGTACGCAGAAAACAACGTCACAGAGAGCGTTTTCACAGCCGTCCTTAAGAAGATTTACAAGATTTACTGCTTCACTGGGTGTCATATTCATTTTCCAGTTGCCTGCAATAATTTTTTTACGCATTATAGTCACCTTTTTCCTTATAATATAAAACATTATTTTTACAGAGCCTAAGCCGATCTTCTCAATCGGCTTAGGGGAATACATTATTATTTATCGTCTGCTGCAGCTACGCCGGGAAGCTCCTTGCCTTCCAAAAATTCAAGGCTTGCTCCGCCGCCTGTAGAAATGTGTGTCATCTTATCGCCGAAGCCCAGGTTGTTTACTGCTGCTGCGGAGTCGCCGCCGCCGATTATTGTAATTGCGTCTGTTTCAGCCAAAGCCTCAGCTACGGCAATTGTTCCTCTTGCGAAAACGGGGTTTTCGAAAACGCCCATAGGACCGTTCCAAACAACTGTCTTGCTGTCCTTTGCTGCCTTAGCAAAAAGCTCTCTTGTTTCGGGGCCGATGTCAAGACCCTGCTTGTCCTGAGGGATAGCTGTTGAGGGAACAACCTCGAAGGGAATCTCAGCGTCAATAGGATTGGGGAACTCGGAAGCCACTACAGTGTCAACGGGCAGAAGAAGCTCTACGCCCTTAGCCTTAGCCTTTTCAAGCATTTCCTTGCAGTAGTCAAGCTTGTCTGTGTCAAGAAGAGACTGACCTACCTCATAGCCCTGAGCCTTAAGGAATGTATAAGCCATACCGCCGCCGATTATAAGCTTGTCAACCTTTTCGAGAAGGTTGTCGATAACGGCAATTTTATCAGTAACCTTTGCACCGCCTAAAATAGCAAGGAAAGGTCTCTTAGGTGAATTTACGGCATTGCCCAAATAAGCAATTTCCTTCTCCATAAGATAGCCTACGCCGCATTCGTCAACATATTTTGTAACGCCTACTGTTGAGCAGTGAGCTCTGTGTGATGAGCCGAAAGCATCGCAGATATATACGTCGCAAAGTGAAGCAAGCTCCTTTGAGAAATCATCAATATTCTTTGTTTCTTCCTTACGGAAACGTGTGTTTTCAAGAAGAACTACATCGCCGTCCTTCATTTCGGCTACAGCCTTCTTTGCGTTTTCGCCTACAACGGTTTCATCGGCTGCAAAAACAACCTCTTTACCTAATTTTTCGGAAAGTCTCTTTGCTACGGGAGCAAGTGAAAACTTAGCCTCGGGAGCCTTGGGCTTGCCCAAATGTGAACAAAGAATAACCTTTGCTCCGCTGTTTATAAGCTTTTCGATAGTAGGCAGTGCAGCCACTATTCTGTTTTCGTCTGTAATAACGCCGTCCTTAAGAGGCACGTTAAAGTCACATCTTACAAGCACTCTTCTGCCTGCAACATTAAAGTCATCAACATTTTTCTTATTAAGCATCTGTCTGCTCTCCTTTCATTATTTCACAGTTACACTTATTATAGCATATTTTACCCTTAATTACAATTAATTATTTGTTAAATTATTCCACAAAATTATAAAAATCTTTTCATAACAACCTGTGCAACATTCAGAGCGTGGTCGCCTACTCTTTCCAAATTTGTCAAAGTATCCAGGTAGGAAATGCCCGTTGTGGGGTCAACACTGTTGCTGCTGAGCCTTTCAACGTGTCTCTTTCTGTAAAGAGATTCCATATCGTCGATTTCCTGCTCTTCCTTAATTGTGCTTTCAACACTGGCGTAATCGTTGTTTTCAAGGGCATTAAGAGCATCGGAAACGCATTTTATGGCTGCGTCTCCCATTTCCCTAAGCTCCTTCTTCTGAACCTCGGAAAACTCAAGCTCCTCCTTCATCATAAACTGGGCTGACTCAACAAGGTTTTCGCTGTAGTCGCCTATTCTTTCCATATCGTTTACGGTGTGGAAAAGAGATGTAACTACCTTGTTTTCCCCTGAGCTTAGGCTTGAAGTGTTGCAAAGCTTAACCAAAAATTTTGTTATGGTAGTCTGAAGTGTGTCTATACTGTTTTCACGTGAGTCAACCTTTTCGATTTTTTCAGTATCGTGGTCAAAAAGGGCGTCACATGCAAGGGTCAGATTGTCAAGAGAAATTCTGCCCATTCTTACGATTTCCTTAACGCAGTTGTCAATAGCTACTGAAGGGGTGTTGAGAAGTCTCATATCCAGATGTACGGGCATTGCCTCGTCCTCATCTGCCTTAATAAATGAAGTAATCTTTTCAGCCGCCTTAACAAGAAGCCCTGCAAAGGGATACATAAGAAGAGTGTTCAAAAGGTTAAAGCCTGTGTGAACCCATGAAATCTGCACGATTGAAATAGTTGTGTTGCCTAAGTCAACCATAAAGAATTTGAATATAACATAAGCCAATACACTGAAAATAACCGAGCCTATAACGTTAAACATAAGGTGAATACAGGCTGCTGATTTGGCGTTTTTGGAAGCGCCCATAGCCGAGAAAATCGCCGTTACGCAGGTACCTATGTTCTGACCCATTATTATGTAAACGGCACTGTTCCATGTTACAACGCCGGTGTTTGCCAAAGACTGCAAAATACCGATTGAAGCCGTTGACGACTGAATAATCGCCGTAACAACCGCACCTGTCAAAACGCCTAAGAAGGGGTTTGCCCCAAGCTCCGCAAAAGCCGTTGTGAAAGCCGGTAAGTTTGCAAGAGGCGAAGCACCCTCTGTCATAAGCCCTATACCCATAAAGAGCATACCGAAGCCTACTATAATTTCGCTGACACTTTTAATTGTTCCTTTAGATATAAATGTGCCTGTTACAGCGCCTATGGCAATTGCTACGGGGCCCATAACCAAGGGCTCCATAAACGAGCCTATGTTAGACATTGATACAAGCCAGCTGGTAAAGGTTGTACCAATGTTTGCACCCATTATAATACCTACGGACTGGCTCAGGTTTAAAAGCCCTACATTAATAAAGCCTATAACCATAGCCGTTGTGGCGGCAGATGAGTGAATAATAGCCGTTACCAAAGCGCCTATACACACGCCCAAAAGCCTGTTTTTGGTCAAAGCCGCCAAAATCTTTCTCATTTTGTTGCCTGCTACCTTTTGAAGCCCCGATGACATAAGGCTGACGCCGAAAAGAAACAGCCCCAAACCTCCGGCGAAGGTCACAAGCATTGTTGCATAATCCAAACCGGTACTTTCCATAAAATTCCTCCAAAATATTTTTTTTGTAAAAACCCTGTAAAAAATAGGTTAAGTTTGTAAACTTATTACTATTTTAACATTCTCGGACTTATAAAACAAGTATTATTTAAAAGATTTAGTTTAAATATTTATTAATCTTTTTTTATGAAACCGCCCCACCTCTCAGTCAGCTTCGCTGACAGCTCCCCTCAAGGGGAGCCTTAGTTGGCTCCGAAAGTTTTCCTCTTTTTTAATATTTTTAGTGCAGTTAAGAAGAAAATGTGTTATAATATAATCAGTACAATTTTTCGGAGGAAAAGCAAATGTTCAGAACAGATTATCACCTTCACACAAACGCATCGTCGGACAGCGAGGCTCCGGCGGAAACCATGATAGAGCGTGCCATAGACTTAGGGCTTAATGAAATCGCCTTAACAGACCATTTTGACTTTGACTACCGCTACACCTACACAAACTATAACGAATATATACCCCAATTCATAAAGCTTCAGGAAAAATATAAGGATAAAATTCATATAACATTAGGGGTTGAAATAGGTCTTGACAACATGGTCGCCGACACAGTAAACGCCTTTGCCCTTTCATTCCCCTTTGACTTTATAATAGGCTCGTCCCACAGTGTCAAAAAATATGACCTTTATTATGACAGACAGGAATTTTTCTCTCTGTTTAAGTCAAAAAAAGAGGCTTATAATTGTTATTTTGAGGAAATGATTAAAAATATAAAAACCTGTCATACCTTTAACGTCTACGGTCATATGGATTTTGTAAACCGCTACGGAACCTATTCAGACAACAGCTTAGACTATGCGGATTATAAAGACCTTGTTGATACAGCCCTGTCTCTTCTTATAGAAAAGGGCAAGGGCATAGAAATAAACACATCGGGCTTTCGCTATGGTTTGGGTCAGACCCACCCCTCGATTGACTTTGTAAAGCGATATAAAGAGCTTGGGGGCGAAATTATAACCACAGGCTCAGACGCTCACCGCCCCGAGGATGTCGCCAAAGACTTTGACACGGCTTATGAAATGCTTAAGGAATCGGGCTTTGAATATATAACAACATTCCGTTATCAAAAGCCCGTTTTTGTAAAAATATAAATTATCAGGAGAAGCTATGGATTTTTCACAGAAGCAAAAAGAAGCAATCTACACTAAAAATAAAAATTTGCTTGTCAGCGCTGCCGCCGGCAGCGGCAAAACCGCCGTTTTAACCGAGAGAATTGTTCAAACCGTAAAGGGCGGCAGCCCCGGAGTGGACAGCCTTCTTGTTTTGACCTTCAGCAAGGCTGCTGCGGCTGAGATGCAGACGAGAATAAGGGGAAGGCTTAAGGAGCTGGCTTCAGACCCCAATGAAAAGGACAGACAGTCAATTATAAAACAGCTGAGACTTCTTAATAATGCTGAAATTTGCACAATCGATTCCTTTTGCTGTCGGCTTGTAAGGCAGTTTTTCTATAAAACGGATATTGATCCATCATTCACACCCACGGACGATAAACGCCTTACACCCCTTAAGGACAAAGCTCTTGATAAGATTGTTTCGGAAGGGCTTATTCTCTGCGACAGGGGAGAAGCTCTTTATGCCCCTATGTATGACCTCTGCGATATGTTTTCTCAAAAGGACAAAACAACTCTGCAAGATGTTATTTACGGAATGTATTCGGGGCTTTCAAATTTGCCGGAGCCCGAAAAGTGGCTTGTAGAAACCCAAAATCACTTAAATATAGATACATATGAAGAATATTCAGAGCTTTTGGCGGAGCTGATTCCTTCGGCTGAGGCTGAGACGGCTTCAAAATCCAAAAAGAAAAAGACACCTCTTTCGGACTATGAAAATAAAGAAAGCTTTGAAAGCTATAAAAAAATGCTTCCGTCACTTAATCTTCTTTACGCCCTTGTTTCCGACTTTATGAAGGAGTTTTACAGGCTTAAAGCGGAGAAAAATACCTATGAGTTTTCCGATATAGAAAGAGCCTGTTTAAGGCTTTTAAGAGACAGTGACGGAAAGGAAACGGAAACAGCCCTTTCCCTTAAAAACCGCTACGCCGAAATTTTAACAGACGAATATCAGGACACAAGCCCTATTCAGGAGGAAATTTTAAGCATTTTGGGAAACGGCAGAAACCGCTTTATGGTAGGGGATATAAAACAGAGCATTTACGCCTTCAGAAATGCCGAGCCTGCCATATTTACTGAAAAATATAACAGCTACAGCGAAAACCCCGATTTAGGAGAGCTTGTTCTGCTGTCGGAAAATTTCAGAAGCACCTCCTACATATTAAAATTTGTAAACAAGGTCTTTGAGAAAATTATGACGAAGGACTTAGGGGGAGTGGAATATGAGCCTTTAAACTTCCCTCAAAATTCAAAATATACTGCCGCAGACAACAAAAAATCGGAGGTCTGCATTATTTTAAAGCCCACAAGCAAAATTCCTTTAGATGACTTGTCTGATGAGGAACTTGCAACAGCGGAATTTGCAAATTCAAACGCCAAGGCGGAAGCCCTTTATATTGCCAAAAGAATAAAAGAAATTATGGAAGAAGAACCCGAACTTAATTATAAGGATTTTGCCATAATTTCGAGAAATCTTGCAGGCGCCGCAGAAGATATTTCCTCAGTCTTGGCTCTTTGCGGAATACCGGCGGTAACGGATAAATCTGCAGAAAGCACCGGCTTTATAGAAAATAAAACAATACTTTCTCTTTTGAGAATTATAGATAACCCGCTTTCGGATATTGACCTGACTGCTGTTTTACACAGCCCCGTTTACCGCTTTAACGCCGAAGAACTGGCTGAAATTAAGATAGGCGCAGGGCTTGAAAGAGGAGCGAGCTTTTACGCTCTTGCAAAGGCTTATGAAAAGGGGCATGATGACGATATTTCCCAAAGGCTTAAGGCGTTTTTTGAGGAAATAGATTACTATAAAAACCGCTTCAAAACCGATACGGTAAGCTCTGTTTTAGGCGAAATTTACGAAAGAACGGATTATTATAACTACCTAAACCTTTTGACAAGTGGAAAAATGAGAAGAGCAAATTTAGACAAGCTTAACGACCTTGCAGCGGAATATGACGCCTCGGGGGAAAGCGGACTTTACGGCTTTTTAAGCTTTATAGATTCTCTTATAGACGGAGAGGTTTTTACACAGGCTCAGCCCTTAAGCCCCGAAAACAACGCCGTTCGAATTATGACAATTCACGGAAGCAAGGGACTTCAGTTCCCCGTTGTATTTTTGGCTCAGGCAGGGAAGCGCTTCAGAAAGCCCTTCCAAACCGAAAAATATATGTTTTCAAAGTCAATAGGTATGGGGCTTTCATATTTCGACCCTAAGCTGAGATTATCTAAAAGCAGTCCCTTAACCGTCGCCGCCAGGGAGCTTAAAATCCGTGAGATTGTTGCGGAGGAAATGAGACTTTATTATGTGGCTTTCACAAGAGCGGAAAGACGGCTCATTATAACAGCCTGTGAAAACCCAAGCGGAAACACAAAAGCCGATGACCTTGATGCTCTTTTGGATAAGGTGACGGAAAAATATTCAAAGTCCCTTTGCAATAAAAAAAGCGGAAGGGCTCCGGCTGAAAAAATATATAAAAGCTCAAGCTTTTTGGGGATTCTGATGGGGGTTCTTGCAGATGAAAGCGAGGACGTTTTCACAAAGGAGATTATTTACCGCCACGAGCTGACGGGAATAATTAAAGACATAAAGTCGCCTGTTTATGTTAAGGACGTTTCGTTGGAAAAGCGGAAAAAGCCGGTTTATCCTTATGAGGAAGTAATTAATCTGCCGACCAATATTTCCGTTACTGAAATTAAGCGCAGAGTAAATGAAGAAGAACAGGTTTATTACCGCCCTGTTGACAATATGTTTATATTTAAAAAGCCCTCTTTTATGAGAAAGGATTCACGGGGGCTTATGGCAAATGAGGTCGGTACGGCTTATCACACCCTTTTGTCTATAATAGATTACAAAAATATGCCTAAAGATGTTCAGGAGCTTAAAAGCTATGCCCTTTCGAAAAATCTTTTAAGTGAGGAAGAAGCTGAAGCAGTGGACAATAAAAAAATAGAAGCTTTCCTTGCTTCATCCCTTGCGGAGGAAATAAGCAGGGCTAAGCTTATAAAAAAGGAGCATTCCTTTACAATGGGTCTTTCCGCTAAGGAGCTTTACCCCGAAATTAAGGACATTAAAGAAGGTCAGGACGAAATTATTCTGACCCACGGCATAATCGACCTGTGGTTTGAAAATGAAAAGGGCATAACTATAGTAGACTTTAAAACCGACAGCACCGATGATTTTGAAAAGCTGAAGAGGGAATACAGCCCTCAGCTTAAGCTTTATAAAACCGCTGTTGAGCAGGCTGTAAACAAGCCCGTAATATCAACACTTTTATATCTTGTAAGATATGAAAA
>JAJBVU010000092.1 GCA_020859645.1 Eubacterium sp.
GGTTGTAGGGGTAGGGGCGGTGGGCTTACGCCGCCTTAAAAAACTCGAACCTGCAGTTTTTTCTACAACTTCTCATTTCGTATTTATAATAACCGTTCCGTTCTGATAGTCAATCTCCATCTTGCCCAAAGCCTCAGTTGTGTCCCTCAGCTTAGCAAAATTGTTTCCCTTTATGTTCACAGCATTAAGCTTTTTAGCCTCTCCGTCAACACACACATCAATCTCTTTCACCGTGTTCTCAAGGCTGGGGGTTTTCGTGGCGGAGTTATACCCCACGTCAAACCCTTTTCCCGCCAAGTCCGAAAGACAAATATAATTCTTTCCGTCCTTCAATATCCTGTTCACTGTATATACCGTTCCGTTTATCGTTATCGATGTTGTATCAACCACTTCTTCGTCAGCCTCACTTTCTTCAAGCCTCGCCTTAAAATTCTTCCACAGGCTCAGCCTGTCCTCATTCACACACCAGGGGTTCGGGCAAACCTTCCCCGTTACGTTGTGGTGCATAATCACGTTATCGATACCAATGCCGTGCTTTTCCATAAGATATTTTGTAAGCTCAACAGCCTTTTCCACTGCTGCATCCGTAAAATACCAGTCCGTGTCACTTGCAGAAAGAGTGCTTGTATTGCTCTTACTGCTGCATATCTCTATTGAAATAGAATTTGCATTTGTGCATTTTCCGTAATGACTGCCCCCGACACTTGTTGCCGGCGAGCTGTAAAGCACTCCCCCAACCGCCCAGCAATATCTGTTTAAAATGTCCGGGTTGTACTGTACTATCGTCTCATCGTCCACTATATAATCCGCAGATCCCGACGCAGATCCGCCGCTGAAATATGCCGCTATGTTTTTAGCCGCTCCCGCTTTGCTGCTTGTCCCCGCCGTATAGTGCAGAACTATGTATTTTATGCTTCGCCCCGCCTTTGCCGTCGTGTTCACCGTACTCGTATGCTGTGTAATATTTATAGCCATATTAATCACCGACTTTCAATTCGCTTATTTGATTTATAAGCTGCTTAACCTTATCATATCCTGTCATTGCTCCAATCCATATAACCACCGCCATAAGAAATACACAAACCACATTCCCTGTTGAAAACTCTATGCCTAAAAAAATATAGCTTGTTGTTGTCCCGATTAATCCAACACATACAGCACACACTCCGGCAATCACATTCGCCGAATATTCCACATCAAGCCCCTCACAAAATTTCTTCACTACCTCAGTAAACAATGAAGTAACCGCCGACAACACTGTTACAAGCGTTAAAAATAATTCAATTGTCAAATCAACCGTCCCCCTTAACCTTATCCATCATCTCATCTCCATATGTAGACCTCAGCTTAATCAAATTTTCTTTTTTACTTTTATCAAAGTAAAAGCCGGTTCCCGTTGCAAACGCCGTATAAGCAGAAGGTATAAGATATGTCAACGGTGCAGTATTGTCCGTTTTCCACATCAGGAGCATTGCAAACAAGGTTACGCCGACAGTAATCATAAATAATATAAGAAAAACAATTTTCGAAAACTCAAATTTTTTTTGCCAACTTTTTTGGCAACTTGTTGCTCTGTTTGTTGCTCTATTTGTTGCTCTATTTTCCTCTCCTCCGCCGACAGCCTCTTCCTCGCCGTCAAGGTTTTTCCCCGCCGAAGGCGCATTAGCCTTCGGTTCGCTTTCCCCCACATTCACATCATCTTCTCTACTGCGTCGCAGCAAACTCCACTCGTTTGTTTCTTCCTTGCAGTCAGAAACAAGACTTTGCTCCGTTGCTGCTCCTTTTTCGCTGAAGACCTCAGTCTTCAGCGATTGCGGCTCCGCCGCTGTTTCATACTCCGCTAAATTTTCCTCCAACTTCTTCACTCCTTCTCAAGCCTCCCCTTGAGGGGAGGTGTCGGGCTTTGCCCGACGGAGAGGTGTAACACTTTCATCTCTCACCCTTTAGAACTCTATTCAAGTTATTCGGAAAAACCGAACAACTGCTTAATGCTCCTTCTCCAAGTCCTCAATTCTATGATTTGCTACCTTCATCTGCTCTTCCAAAACAGACTCCTCTTTCTCAAGCTCGTATATCCTCTCAATAAAATTGTTGTGCTTTTCAACCTTCTTCTCCAAGGTCTCTAACTTCTGCTTAATAAGGGCATTATTCGTAAATGCCCCGAATATCGCCCCTACTCCCGATCCTACCAACGCCATAAATGCCACAATTATTTCACTCAAAAAAATCGCTCCTCTGCCTATTATTCACAAATGCCCCGAATATCGCCCCTCTTCAGAACTTTTGCTTACGCAAAAGCGGCTGCCTTGAATTTTTCTACGAAAAAATCAAGGTGACCGTCGGACTTCTTTCCGATTCTACTCCGCTGCCTATCAATGCCATATCAGAAGTTTTCCTAACGGAAAACCCGGGCTTACTGCGATTTTTTTCTTCGAAAAAATTCGCAGTGCCCGTTCGGACATCTTTCCGATTCCTAATGCCACAATTATCTCACTCACGTCGCACCAAACTCCTTTCGCTTGCTTCTGTGCAAGCACAAAATCAACGCTCACTCCGTTGCTGCTCCTCTTTCAACCAAAGCCTATCGTCTTTGGTTGAGCGCGCCTACGGCGTAAGGCTCCCCTTGAGGGGAGCTGTCTGCGTAGCAGACTGAGAGGTGTTATTATTCCGTCAAAGTTTCTTATATCTACCTCTTTCTGCTCACTCGAAAATTTAACCCTTTTCATTTGTCTTTTCCCCTATGTATTTTTCATATAATTCATTTATGGTCTTGCTCATTTCATCCAGCTGTTCCTTCAGCTTTTCAGCACTCACTTCTTCCCATTGGTGCCGGTCTTTGTCCTTTTTCATTTGTTCGTCCCTCCTTTTATACCATCCGCACATTAAATCCAAAATCTTATTATGCCTTCTAAAACACGTTCTCGGGCTTATATATACATTCATAGCTATATACTCCCAGCTTTTCTTTTTAACGTATCTCAGCCTTACAATTTTTTGCTCAAGACTGTCAAGGCTCTCTATAAAGCTGTCAACTTCGGCTTTTCTGTCCCTTTCGGCTCTGATCCTCTCCTCCGCAAGCCTTATTTCCTCTTCAAAAACAGCTACATTTTTAACAGCTGCTTCTTCTGTGGGCTTATGTATTCCCGAATCTTTGGGCATACCGTCAAAGCTTACCCCCTTTAAGCTTCTGTTGTGTTCAATTTTGAGCCTTATTTCTCTTATTTCCTCTTCAATTCCGGCGATAATCTTAATGTAATCCGCCCAATTTCTGAGCCTTCTTTCTGCTTCTTTTCTATTCATTCCTTGCGCCGCCTTCATCATTCGGTCTTGTACCATTATTCAATACCTTGCCTTCCTTAAAATTATAGGCGGCGTTAGTATTGGGCGTATAAATAACCCCGCTTTCCGGGTCTATAAATACCGACGCCAAATTCTCCCTCATCCAGTTAAATCCGCAGGGTGCCAGTCTGAGCCTGTCCCTTGCCTCGTCTATCTGCATAAGGTTCCCCTCTACCGCCAGCTTAAGCCCTTCCACCTGTCTCTTAAAGTCCCCGTTCATAGTCTCCGAAATGTCCGCCTGCCAAAAGTACCCGGTTTTCTTTTCCTTCTCCGTCAAAAGTGAGTGGTTCAAAGCCCCCTCAATCTCCCGGCATACAGGCAAAACCCTGGTTGTTATCCAGTTCCTCATTTCCTCTTCCTTGGCTGTCCCCTCTCTTATTATTTCGGGAACTCCTATAATTTCCCCTACGTCCCGGCTTATGCCGTCATACAGGTCTTTAAGCTGCATCTCCGTCACGCTGTCCGCCGCCGGTGTAAAGGTTACGCCGTTTTGTAAGAGTAATATCTGTGTGTCCGCCGATGTATAAAGCTGTTTGAACTTTGCCTTAAGCTCATTAAAGACCTCTTGTTTTACAACCTTGTCCGTCTGCAAAAAACCTTTTTTCATTCCTCCGGCGGATATGCTTATTCCCAAAAGCCTAAGCATACCGTTAAGCAGCTTTGCCACAAGTGCATTCTCTCTGCAAAGCCCCTCGCCCTTAATGCCGTCTCTTCCTCTTCTGACTATCCTTAGGAAGTCAAATTCGTTATAGGTTCGGCTGCCTGCGCTGTATAAAACTTCCCTGAATATAGGGTCTCCGTTCTGCATAATCCCAATATCCCGGCTGTCCACATATCTCAGGCTCTTAACCTCGTTTCTCCGCTTTTCTATGAATATATATCCGTTTCCGTTAAGCAGCCAGTCCTTAATCCAAGCCTTTTTCATACCGTACCCCGAAAACAGGTCTCCCCCGTCTCCGTTAAAAAGCTCCTCCCGCTTGTCCGTTTCGCTTACAAGCCTTCCGTTTGCTTCCCTGTGATACAGCTTATAAACCGCTCCCGCTGCCGCCGTGGTTATTATGTCAACACTTGCGGCTACCGACGGAATACTCATAATTATCTCCTGGCTGACGCCGTCCTCTCCCATAATTGCCTTTAAAAGCTCCGCACTCATCTCCGGGCTGATTATGGTTTCCGCCCTTGCTTCTCTTTTACTGAATAATCCCATTTAAACCACTACCTTTCCCCCGCCTTAGCCTCCCCTTGAGGGGAGGTGTCGGGCAACGCCCGACGGAGAGGTGTAAAATCAAATATTCCAACTAAGCACTTTTTCGCCGCAGCAAGGACATTTGCATTCATATATAAATGCTTTAAAAAGCACTCCTGTATCTTTACATTCATCTTTATCGGCTTCAAACTCACAGCCGCACTCCGTACAAATAAATTTTACGGTATTTACCCCTTGTTTTATAATTCTCATAATCCACCTACTTACTTTCCTTATATCAAACACAAATTTTCCGTCTCATAGAGTTCAGCTTGTTGGAGTAGATATATAGCATTTATCAACGCCACAACCATATCTACCTTCCCGTCAGACCTCTTTTTATTAACATACCTGTTCAAATTCGTGTCATACGTACACCTTGCGTTCGAAAAGTTATCCTCAAGCAGCTTATTTTCCTCATACCTAAACTCATCGTTTAAAACAAGCTCTTCCAAATACTTTGTTGCCGAATGTAAAACCTTGCTGTACTGCCCTACCTGAACCATTTCATACCCCTCTGTCTCAAGTCTTTGAACCGTTGCCAAAGCATTATACCTGTCATAGCCTATCTGCTCTATCTCAAGTCCCAAGTCCCTTTCAAGGGTTAAAATGTAATTTTCCACAAGATTATAATCTATAACATCTCCGCCGCACTCAATACAGTGTCCGGCGATTATTTCGCTTCTGTAATCAAATTCCTCTTTTTTTGTCTTAATCTCTGTCCTCTCCGAGGGTATAAACCCAACCCCTCCGGCATATACCTTTCCCCCTTCACGGCATACCCACATAACCGAGGTATTATCCGTTGTTACGGAGAGGTCAAAGGCTGCATATACTCTTTTGCCCTTCCAAAAGTCTTTTTCATAAACACATCTGCATTTCTTCACTGCCTCCACATCTATGTAGCCCTCTGTTCCGAGCCCCTTATAATATATGTTGCAGTGCTTACATAAAAAGTTTGCTTTCTTGTTTTCATACATTCCCGCCAGCTCTCTCGATTCCCTGAGAGACGCGAAAATATATTTGTTGCCTACCGATGCCGGGTTCGCCTGGTATAAAACATTGTCGTTTTTCTCCCATTCGCCCCTAATCTCTTCGTCCGGCTCAAATAACAGCGCAAAATATCTCTTTCCCGACCCCTTTTCGTTCTTACTGGTCAGAACCTTCTTTGCCCTGTCTACCTCGTCTATAAAGACGTTGGCGTTGTTTTCGTACTGTGTTGATATAATAATCCCCAATTTGTTTTTAAGCGTTATCTGAGAGCTTCTCATCGCTTCAACCGGGTATGCGTCCAAGTCCCCCGCCTCGTCCGCCAAAAACATATTGGCAAGCTTACCGTCTAACTTGTCCCTGCTGTATGCCAGCGGTGTATAGCTTGTGTCCGAATAAAGACAAATTATTTCGTCCCGCTTTATCTTAAAAAAACCTTCCGTTTCGGGAGAGGATTTTATTATCTTTTTGGCTGCCAAAAATAACTCGTTTGAAAGCCTGAAGTCCGGTGCAACGGAAAAAAATCTCGAATACTTCGGCTCTGCTATAAGCCCCACTAAGAATATAACCGCCGATACGAATGTCTTAAAATTCTTTCTGCCTATCTCCAAAAGGGCAGTCTGATAATACCTTGAATTGTCCCTTGCGCTTTTTGTGCAGAATACGGCTGTTATTAAAAACCATGCATAGTCCTCTAAGCCCTCTCCCAGGCTGACCCCTAAATCCGGGTGCATAAACAGCCCCAATATCTTCTCAAGGGTTACAAGAGATTCCTGACTGACATATGCTTCAGAGTCCTTTCCGTCCGCTATCTTAATCCATCTCTCCGCCTGCAGCTTAACATACTTTCCCGTTTTCTTATTATTCTTTCTCCTTGCCCATAAACAATACTTGTAGGCTCTCGTCGTCGCTATCTTCATACATTTGTTTCCTCCTTCGTCGGAACCAAGATGTACTGCGAAGCTCCTCCTCTTTCGTTTAAATCCCTTCGGGCTTTAAACGATGTCAGAAGTTTTGCTTACGCAAAACCGAGCTAAAGCTCGCCCGATTTCTTTCGGGTTCCAAGCGGCTTCGCCGCAAGGCTCCCCTTGAGGGGAGCTGTCGGGCAAAGCCCGACTGAGAGGTGTAAACTCACTTCCCGAAATCTCTTACTAATTCGTCAGCGAAAGCGTCGCAAGCTTGCTCCCATCTCGACTGATAATTCGCTCTTGCTGTCTCTCGTCGCACCAAGCTCTGTTCGTTTGCTTCGGTGTTTCACACCAAAGCAAGACTGCACGCCGCTGCTGCTCCTCTTTCGGCAAAAGCCTTACCTTTTGCCGATGGGTGCCTTCGGCACCAAGCCTCCCCTTGAGGGGAGGTGCCTGTCGCAGACAGGCGGAGAGGTGTCTACTTCCCAAAGTCTCTAACTAACTCATCAGCAAAATTATCACAAGCCTGTTCCCAACGGCTTTGATAATTTTCTCTTGCAATACGGTAATTTTCAAACGCTCTTGTCTTTTTACCCGTGTCAGATCCGTGAACAACAACCCTGTGTCCATACTCCAAAAGATGTGTATGCGGTGCGGAATATTTATGCGTCTGCAAAAACCTAACTCTTCCGTTATACCTCTTTGCGGTGCTTTCGGTTCGCCCCTCTATTTCGGGCCCGAACCCTCTTCCCCCTGCTTTAATTACTCCGCCTTTTCGTTTTCCGTAAACCTTTGAAGAATCCTTAGCTTTCCCGGGGTTCTCAAGGTGATACTTATAGTTTTTCTGCCTTGTTACCGAGTTCAAATAATTCCCGGTCTTTATCTTTACGGGAGAGGCTAAAATCTGTCTCCTAACCTCCGTCTTAAGCTTGTTTCCCTCCCGGGTTAAAAGCCTTCCCGCTCTTCTTTTATATTCCTTTTCCTCAATCTCCAAAGCCTGAGCGACCTCTTCCGCTCCCTCAACTTCGATTTCCAAAACAATCACCTCTATTAAAAACCCCCGGAGCCTCGTCGGGTCAAACTACGTTCGTTTGCTTCCGTACAAGTACGAAAGCAAGACTACACTCCGTTGCCCCTCCTCTTCCGCCAAAAGTCTATCAACTTTTGGCGGTGGGCGGCTTACGCCGCCTGCCGCAAATTTAATTCTAAAAAAAAACCGGGGGTATCAGCCCCCGGTAAAAAAAGGAAGGAAAATCCCAATCTCAGGTAACTTGTCAATTAAAGTTATTCCAAAGTTATCTCCATTTCAAGGCTTTCCATACTCTGAGCCACCTTGATATATGCTTTAAGATAAACTATCCTCTTGTAGGGGTTCTCTTTAATTTCCTGCTCATCCCAGTCCTCAGCCTCTTCGTTGCCGTTTGCTATCCACGCCGCCTGCTGTTCCGTTACGTTTATGTCGACATAATTGTTATAGTCCGGGTCTAAAACGTCCTCATTAGCTAATTTCCTGAAATACTCGTTTACAGCCGCTATAAAAAGCAGCTGGTTGTCATATGTGTTTTTATACTTTCCTCTGTAGTTTTCCACAAAGGTATTTGTAATATCCAGTTTAATCATATCCATCGTATTTACGACTTCAATGTACTGCATGTCCTCCGTTACGTCTCCCGTAACCTCCGCCGTGTTTATCCCCGCAATAACCCTTGCGGTTCCGCCCTTCATCTCAGCCCCCAGCTTTCCCTCACTTACAAGATCCGGCTCTTCTCCGAAATCCGCAGCATAGCTTACACTGTCACAGGGCAAAGCGTAGTTCGTTAAGCTTCTTTCAACACCGCAGGCTGCCACAGCTCCGGCGTACATACACATTACGTTGTATGCGCTTAAAAGCTCATCATCGTCATAATAGTTTATAACACCATCGTCTGTCTCAACACATATGTAGTGCATATCCCGATAACCATCATCGGTATTCACTACAATAACCGTTCCGCCGTAGCTTTCGTTGTATGTTCTGAATGCCGCCGTTACATCAGCTATTGCCGATCCCTGACACCCTGCCGTTATTATGGCGTTGGTCAAATTCTTTTCGCTTAATGTCTTAAACAGATCTCCCGAAGACAAATTCGTTATATACAGCGAATTGGGCGATGCCGCAATGGCATAGTTTACGCTTTTGGCTAAATCCGCAGCGTAGCTTGATGTATAGCTTTCGGCGTCCTCTTCTGTTATGTTTCCGTTAAGCAGTGATATTTTGTCAAATACGTCAGCTGTTTCTCCCATACTTGATAAAATAACAACGGGTCTTTCCCCGCTTCTTTCAATCAGTGTAGACGCCAGCTGAGTAAAAATTATGTTTACATATGGTTTTGTTGCCATGTCGCATCATACTCCTTTCTTTGTTAAGGCTCGCCTTTTCTAAAGGAGAGCTGTCAACAGCATTGATTTTTTCAAAAATCAATGCTGTTGACTGAGAGGATTTCCCTTTGCGGCTACTACCTTACAGCTTCTTAGGCAGTCCGCATTTAAAGGGCAGTGAAAGCTCTATCGCTCCCTTTCCCTGCTTTACTACCGTCACTTCCGTAAATACTACATTGGGAATAGAATAACTGCAGGTTGCCCCGCTGTTTTTATTGGTCAGCGTTGATACGATAGTCCTCTCGGGGAAATATCCGCTTTCAAAGGTCTCCAAAATATTATCTGCATAGTCCGTGCTTGTCATATATACCGTTGCAGTTCCCTCTGTGGTATATCCGGTGTATACGCTTTCCGTTTCATACGTTCCGCAAAGCTCCAAATCGTCAAAATTTCCCGTTACCTTTACTTCAATCTCCTTGATATAGCTTTCTACTTCTCCGTCTAAATAAACTTTTCCGTCATGTCCCGTAAAAACTTGTTTGTTAACCACACTCACGGCGTCGCACCTTCCTTCATTCAATTTGCTTCGGCGTTTCACGCCAAATCAAGATTTCATTGCGGAGCTGCTCCTTTTCCGTTGAAAACCTCAGTTTTCAACGGGTGGGCGGCTCCGCCGCCTTATAAACCCTTGCCATTTCTATTTCCCAAAAATCCGTTGCCTGCTTTGAAATTCTTTCTTCCGTAAAAAAATTCAAAGTCGATGAAAGAATTTCAAAGTCTCCTTCGCTGAAATCCCTTTGGGCTTTCAGCGATTGGCGGCTTCTCAGAAGTTTTGCCTGCGGCAAAACCCGCCCTGCGGGCGTCCCGACTTCTTTCGGGTTCCAACCGCCTAAGGCTCCCCTTTCGTCGCGTCAAACTCCTTTCGCTTGTTTCGGCGTTTACCACAATTTTTTTCTCCGAAAAAATTTGCGGCAGCCAAACCAACGCTCACTCCGTTGCTGCTCCTCGCTCGATGAAACACCGCGAAATTATTTTTGCTAAAAAATTTTAGATTGAAAAAATAATTTCGTGGCAGGTTTTCAACGAATAAGGAACAGTTGCGAAATAAGTGTTATTTTCGGGTTTATCCGGAAATAAACGAATGGAGCTAACTGTGACGCCGGGAGCTGTCGGGCAAAGCCCGACTGAGAGGTGTTCTATTTTGCTTCTTACCCTAAATCGTCCATACTTACAGCTAACTGCAATTCGAGAATTTCCATATACTCAGCGTTCAGTGCTTCGACATCCTCAACAAGCATATCTATCTCAAGTCTGCCTATAATCACCGCTACGCCGTCCTCATATACGTCCGACTTCAAATCATCAAGACACACATACAGGGGTCTTTCGCCCTCTCCCATATCCGCCTTAATTTCCTCCGAAAGCTTAAGCGACCAGTCCGCAATAACCGCCCTTGCCTCGTCCTCAAAGTCATATTCCGAGCTGCAAAAATAGCTTATCTGAACATCAAGACTTACAAACCTCAAAAGGGCATTTACTTTCTCAAGCCCCACCGGCACAACCGCCACCGTTACCGACGGCCTGTCAAGCTTGTTTTGCGTCCACATTCCGTCAAAGGGTATATCAGTATCCAACGCCTCATATATTCCTCTCGATAATTGTGAAATCATACGCTGTCAGCTCCCTCATTGCGTCCACATATCTCAGAACTTTTGCAAGCAAAAGCAGCTTTCAGCTGTCGGACTTCTTTCCGATTCCAATCAAAAGGTATATCCGTCTTTAACGCCTCATATATTCCCTTTGACAATTGAGCAATCACGTCGCATCACCTATTAACTGCCTGATACTTCAAGCTTCACAATCTTCTGAGGCTCAATAACCTTTGCGTCCATTTCAAGCCAAGCACAAAGTCCTACGGCGTGCTGTTCGTAATACTTTTCTCTTATAACCTCAATTGAAGGGTTCTCCACAATCTTAACCGCAAGTCCCGAATAATCGCCGTAATATATAACTCCGTCCTCTAAGGTGTCTGTTAAGCTTATGGGCTTGCCCAAAAGGTGCCAGTTTCCCGTGCCGTTTGCATAGTCTCTTTCAAGAAGGTAGTTGCCCTGACCGTCCTTGAATTTTCTTATGCTGTTCTTTGTTCCGGGCGACATAATCCAGCGGCATCTTGACTGAAATACCCCTTTAATGCTGTCCTGAAGGTCGATAAGGCTGTCAGAGGTCAGTGTTGTTACACTTGCCTCCACTGAGCTCAAGCCCTCGATCTTGTCTGTTGTTCCCAGCAGAAGCTCTTTCTCAAGCCAGTCTGCCACAGCTTCTGCCACCTTTCCCACTATGTAGGTGAAAAGGTCAAACTGTGAGTTGTTTATAAGGCTCTTTGAAATAAGCGTTGTTACTCTTGCCAAAAAGCTTGTAAGCTTCACCGATGTAAACTTGCCCGCTGTATGAACGGGGTCTGTAAATTCTTCGGCATACTCCATTGTTATGCCGCCGTCGCTTTCGTCATAAACGGGAAAGAATAAATCGCCCTTTACGTTGTACTTGCTGGCGTATGAATAGATCTCGCAGCGGTCTACTACCTCTTCGATAATCTTGTTGGCTATGCTGGAGGGTATAACCGCCGTGTTGTCCGTTACGGTGAAATTCGCCTCGGCTCTTATCTCTTCGGGTTCTTCAAAATATTTGTTTCTCACAAATGCCACAAAAGCCCTTTTCTCAGCCTCTTCTTTTTCAACTTTTGCTCTCTGTTCGGGGTCTTTGTTTAAGTTTTCCGCCTGAAGCTTCTCAGCCCTCTTTATGGTCTCCGAAAGCTCTTTAACTTCCCCTTCAAGCTTGTCAAACTCCTTAATTTCCTCTTCGGACATAGCCCTCTTCTCGCTTCCGCAAGCTTGGGTTATCTCCTCCATTCTCACGATCTTCTCGTTCCTCTGCTCTAAAAGCTCTTTTAAATTCATCGTTCTGTCAATCCCCTTTCTCGTCGGGTCAAACTTCATTCATTCGGTTCTGCACAAGTGCAAAACCGATATTCATTCCGTTGCCCCTCCTCTTTCGCAAGCCTTGATTTTTTCGAAGAAAAATTCAAGGTGTCTATCAACTTTTTGCGATTGGTGCCTTCGGCACCTTAAGGCTCCCCTTGAGGGGAGCTGTCGCTGCAAGCGACTGAGAGGTGTAACAACTCACCGTCAGACCTTTTCATTTTTCTCAGCCTCAAGTTCATACAGTGCTTTAAAGAACTTCCGCCCCAAATAACCCGACTCGGCGACTATGTTAGGGTCTAAACCTTTCAAAGCGAAATAAGCACAAAGAAATACATCCGAATCGGTCTTAATCAGTTTTTTATGTCCAAATCTCCGTCAATTACCTCTTTTATCCTGCTGCCTATAAGAGTGATGTCCCCTTTTGCCAAAAATACATTGACAATCTCCTCCGGGTTCTTCTCGCAGCCGTATTCTTCCAAAAGCTTCTGGTCGTGCAGCTCAGGCAATGCCTCATAACATAAGCTCTGATAAATGTCAATAAGCTTGTCCCCAGGTTCAAAGCTGTTCAAAATCCTGAAAATCCTCTCCGCCGCCATAGGCTCAATTTTAATAACCTCGGTCTTTTCCTGCTCTTCACCCTCTTCGTCAATGAAAGTCTCTCCGGTCTTAAACTCAACCTCAAAACCCTCCGACTCCTTCTTGTCCTTCATAGCTTTAAGCTTGAGTAAAGCCTCCAGCCTTCCTTCGTCCCTGACTCTCTTAACAGCCACGTCACATCACACTCCCTTCTTTTTCCTAATTTCACCATACTTTAATTATAGTTTTTTTGATTCCATATGTAAATAAATATATTTTGCTAATT
>JAJBVU010000260.1:0-11936 GCA_020859645.1 Eubacterium sp.
GAAATAATTGCTTTGAAAGGTATGAGAAATAAATGGAATACAGAAGCGGACTGGGTTATGACGTTCACAGGCTTGTTGAAGGGCGAAAGCTCATAATGGGGGGAGTAGACATTCCATATGAGTTAGGTCTTTTGGGTCATTCGGACGCCGATGTTTTAATTCATGCGGTTATGGACGCTTTGACGGGAGCGGCTAAGCTGGGAGATATAGGCAGACTTTTCCCCGATACCGACGAAAAATATGCCGGAGCAGACAGCAGAGGTCTTTTAAGACAGGTAATGTGTCTTTTGAAAAAGAAGGGCTATTACGTTGTGAATGTTGACGCAGTTATTATTGCACAAAAACCCAAAATGAAGGGTTATATCCCTCAAATGGAAGAAAACTTGGCAAGTGATATGGAAATCGATATTGACAGAATAAATATAAAGGCGACCACCGAAGAGGGCTTAGGCTTCACAGGCAGAGGCGAAGGCATTGCGGCTCAGGCGGTTGCACTTTTGGGAAAGGCGGAAATCAGCAATGAAAGTTTATAACACCTTAACAAACAGAAAAGAAGAATTTGTTCCCATAGAAGAAAACAAGGTTAAAATGTATGTCTGCGGACCTACGGTTTACGGGCTTATTCATATAGGCAACGCAAGACCCTACGTTATTTTTGACACTATCCGCAGATATTTGGAATATAAGGGCTATGACGTAACCTATGTTCAGAATTTTACCGATGTTGACGATAAAATAATCAAAAGAGCCAACGAAGAGGGAGTTTCCACAGAGGTTATTACCGAAAGATATATTAAAGAGGCTTTGAAGGACGCAGAGGGGCTTAACGTTGAGCCTGCTACCTATCACCCCCTTGCCACAAAGGAAATGCCCCATATTATAGAAATGATTAAAACCCTCATTGAAAAAGGCTATGCCTATGAAAAAGAGGGAACCGTTTATTATGACACAAAAGCATTTTCAGACTACGGAAAGCTTTCGGGGAAGAAGCTTGACGACCTTATTGCCGGAGCAAGCAACAGAGTTGACGCAGACAGCAACAAAAAATGCCCGGCGGACTTTGTTCTTTGGAAGCCGAAAAAAGAGGGCGAGCCCTTCTGGGAAAGCCCCTGGAGCGAAGGCAGACCGGGCTGGCACATTGAATGCTCCGTTATGGCTAAGAGATATTTAGGCGATACTATCGATATTCATGCCGGCGGAGAGGATCTTATATTCCCTCACCACGAAAATGAAATTGCACAGTCGGAAGCTGCCAACGGCGCACCCTTTGCGCACTATTGGCTTCACAACGGCTTTATAAACGTAGACAATGAAAAAATGAGCAAGTCAAAGGGTAATTTCTTTACTTTAAGAGATATTGTGGCTGAGGTGCCCTATGACGTTGTGAGATTTTTCATATTAAACGGTCATTACAGAAGCCCCATCAACTTTTCAAGAGAGCTTATGGACGCAGCAGGAAACGGTCTTTTACGCATAAAGAACTGTGTCAAGGGGCTTAATTTCCATATTGCTAACTCACAGGGCGATACTCTGACTGAGGAAGAAGCGGCTTTTGTAAATGAAAGCGGCAAGTTTAAAGAAGCCTTTGAAAGGGCTATGGACGATGACTTTAATACTGCTGACGCTATTGCGGCGGTTTTCGACTTTGTTAAGTTTGCAAACACCAATTTAAACGAAAAAAGCACAAAGGCTTTCGGCGAGGCTCTTTTAAAGGGCATTAACGAGCTTTGCGGCATTTTGGGAATTAAAACAGAGGACGATAAGGCGGATGGCGACGATGAAAAAATCGAAGCCTTAATTGCCGAGAGAACAGCGGCTAAAAAGGCTAAAAACTACGCAAGAGCCGATGAAATAAGGGCGGAGCTTTCGGATATGGGAATTATTATAGAAGATACAAGGCAGGGCGTAAGATGGAGTCGAAAATAATAAAGGAATTTTCCGACTGCTTTGAATTTCATAACAGCGCCGAGGAATTTTCGTCTCTGGCTTTGGCTTTTATAGGGGACAGCGTTTTCGAGCTTTTATCCAGAACCTACGTCCTTTCAAAGGGCTTGGGCAGTGTCAATAAAATGAATGCCGATGCAAGAAGGCTTGTAAACGCCCATTCACAGTCGGAGATGTATCACAAAATAGAGGATAAGCTGACGGACGCCGAAAAAAGTGTTTTAAAGAGGGGCAGAAATGCCAACTCCCACACTATGGCGAAAAATCAGACAGCGGCGGACTACCGCAGAGCAACGGGCATTGAAGCCCTTTTCGGAATGTTATATTTAAAAGGGGAAACGGAAAGGCTTACAGAGCTTTTTAAGCTGTGTATAGAAAGTGAATAAGGAGATAATTTATGGACAACAGAAATAAAGGCAGTAAGGGAAGCAAGGGCTATAAAGCCGACAGGAGCGACAAAAAAGAGGGTCAAAAACGAAGCTTTAACAAATTTGACGAAATAAGAGAAAATTCTCAGCTTGAGGGCAGAAATTCCGTTTTGGAAGCCTTAAACCATGGCAGAACCATTGACAAAATATTTATTAAAAAAGGCGAGGTTGAGGGAACTCTTAAGGTTATTGCGGCTAAAGCAAGAGAAGCAGGCATACCCGTTCAGGAGGTTGACAAGGCTAAGCTTTTGAATATGCAGACTACCGCAAGCTGTCAGGGGGTTATTGCCCTGACACCGGCTAAGGAATACTGCACTGTTTATGATATTCTTGACAATGCAAAAAGCAAGGGGGAAGAGCCCTTTGTTATTATACTTGACGAAATAGAGGACCCCCATAATTTAGGGGCTATAATCAGAAGTGCGGAAACTGCCGGAGCCCATGGGGTTATTATCCCCAAAAACAGAAGTGCGTCCCTGACTGCTACAGCTTCAAAGGCTTCTGCCGGTGCTTTGGAATATATGCCTGTTGCCAAGGTGACAAACATTTGCAGAACCATCGACGAGCTTAAAAAACAGGGTCTTTGGATAACCTGTGCCGATATGAAGGGAACAACCTATTATAACGCAAACCTTAAGGGTGCAGTGGGGCTTGTTATAGGCTCTGAGGGCACAGGTGTAGGCAGACTTGTTAAGGAACACTGCGACTTTACTGTCAGAATACCTATGTACGGAAATATAAAGAGCCTTAATGCTTCTGTTGCAGCCGGGCTTGTTATGTATGAGGTTGTAAGACAGCGTAAGTTTGTGTAAAGGAACGATTTTATGAAAAAGACCTATCTTCTTGTAGACGGCTATAATATAATATTTGCATGGGACGAGCTTAAAAAGCTTTCCGAAAAAGGGCTGTCTGAAGCAAGAGACAGGCTTATTCATATTTTGAGCAACTATCAGGGCGTTGTGAAATATGACATAATTTTGGTTTTCGACGCCTATAAGGTTGAAGGGGGAACAGGCAGCGTCTTAAAGCAGGACAATATAACCGTTGTCTACACAAAGGAAGCGGAAACCGCCGACAACTACATAGAAAAAACCGCCGGAAGGCTTAAAGCTGAAGCGGATGTTTTGGTGGCTACCTCCGACAATTTGGAGCAGATTATAATTATGAGCAAGGGAGCAGTCAGAATGTCGGCTTCGGAGCTTTTAAGAGACGTAAACAGGGTGGGAAAAATGATTGAAGAAAAAATCACTCGGGAAAGACCTGTTAAGGACAACCTTTTGTTTGACAACCTTGACGAAAAAACCCGTGAGATTTTGGAGAAAATGAGGCGCAGCTGATATGCGGATTAATTATGAAGAAAAAAATGATTTGGAGCTTTTAAGGCTTTCAAGAGAGGGAGATAAGTTTGCGGAGGAGGCTTTGCTTGAACGGTATAAAAACCTTGTGAGAGTAAGGGCGAAATCCTTTTTTCTGATAGGCGCAGACAAAGACGACCTTCTTCAGGAGGGGACGATTGGGCTTTTTAAGGCTATCAGAGACTATAAGGAGGAAAACGAGACAACCTTCTTTTCCTTTGCGGATTTGTGTATAACACGTCAGATTATGACAGCCATTAAAACCGCCAACAGACAGAAGCATATTCCTTTGAATTCCTCAATTTCTCTTAACAGAAATATTTTTGACGAGGAAGAAAACACAACCTATCTTGACCTTTTAAGCGATGGAAATATGACTAATCCCGAAACCCTTGTTATAGGCAACGAGGAAAGGGAAAACACAGAAGCTGAAATTTTAAAGGCTTTGAGCAAGCTTGAAAGACAGGTTTTGGTCTATCACTTAAGAGGGCTTAAGTATACTGAAATTGCAAAGCTTATGGATAAGGACGAAAAATCCATAGACAACGCTCTTCAGAGAATTAAAAAGAAAGTGGATAAAATAATTAAAGGCGAAGGAAAGCCGAAAAAATCCAAATAAAGAGGTTTTATAATGTATATAATCGTAGGACTGGGAAACCCCGGCAGGGAATATAAATATACAAGGCACAACACAGGCTGGCAGGTTATCGACAAGCTTGCTTATGACCATAATATAGACGTGAGCAAGAGTAAGTTTTCTTCAATGGTCGGAGAAGGCTTTATTAAGGGCGAAAAGGTTTTGCTTTTAAAGCCCTTAACATTTATGAATTTGAGCGGCTCAGCCGTCAGTCAGGCAGTTAATTTTTATAAGCTGCCCCTTGACAGGCTTTTGGTGTGCTGCGACGATATAAACTTGCCCGTTGGTTCAATCAGAATTAGAGAAAAGGGCTCTGACGGCGGTCAAAAGGGCTTAAGACACATTATAGAGTGCCTTTCAAGCGACAGCTTTTCAAGAGTGCGTGTGGGAGTAGGGGAAAAGCCCCAAAGAATGGATCTTAAGGACTGGGTTTTATCAGGCTTTATGAGTGAGGAAAGTGACGCCATTATAAGTGCAATTACAGACGCCGCAAGCGCAGTTGAAATGATTATAGGCGGCGACACCTCCGGGGCTATGTGCAAGTTTAATAAAAGAAAAAGGGTTGAAAAAGATGAATAATTTTGAAGAAATCCTGACAGGCTCCCAAAGCTATGAAAGGCTTTTAAGCTCTTCACAGGGCGACAGCTTTGTTACGGGGGCAGCTGAGGGCTTAAAACCCCTTGTTATAAAAAAGATCGCCGCCGATTTAAAAAAGACGGTGTTAATAGTTTGTGAAAATGAGTTAAAGGCTAGAGAATTTTTTTCGAGCCTTTCTTCTGTTTGCGAAAAAACCTATGTTTATCCCCAAAAGGATATGGTTTTTTATTCCGCAGACATAAAATCAAAGGAAATCGTACAAAAAAGGTTCGAGGTTTTTAAGGCTGTTTTAGCCGGAGAAGCCGATTTTATTGTGACATCGGGGGCGGCGCTTTTCGACAGGCTTATTCCTCCCCGAATTTTTAAGGGCAGTATTATCCGCCTTGAAGAGGGTGACGAAATCGACCTTAAGGAGCTTTCCGCAAGGCTTTCCGCTATGGGCTATGAAAATCTGCCCCAAACAGAGGGCTGCGGAACCTTTGCCGTCAGAGGGGGCATAATCGACGTTTTCTCCCCCGGCAGCAAAACCCCCGTCAGAATTGAGCTTTGGGGTGACGAAATCGACACGATAAGAGCCATTGACAGCTTTTCTCAAAGGTCGGTTGAAAGGCTTAATAAAATCGAAATTTATCCCTTTAAGGAGCTTCTTTATTCGGAAGAGAGGCTTCTTTCCGCTGCGGTGAAAATCGAAAAAGAGGACAAAGCTGTTGCGGAAAGGCTCAGAGCAGAAAAAAGCTTCGGCGGCATAGAGAAATATATAAATTATTTTTATGATGAAACATATTCCCTCATAGACTATCTGCCTGAGGATATTCTTGTTGTTTTAAATGAAGAAAGCAAAATTCGGGCCGATATGGAAGGGGCATTTAATGAATATAACAGAAGTTTATCGGAAAGGCTTGAAAAGGGCGATGCCTTGGAGGGCGAGAAAAATCTTATTCAAGACCCCGAAACGGCTCTTTCTTTCACTGAGAGCAAAAGACGGATATTTTTGTCTGAGTTTACCGACTACCCCGATGAAAACCAAATTGATTTTAAGTCCCGTTCAATAAAGGGCTATTCAAAGGATTTGGAAAGTCTCTGCTCCGAAATAAGAGGTTATTTCAAAAGAGGCTACTGCGTTATAGGCGCCGCTTCGGGCACAGCGGAAAGAGAACGTCTCGCAAAGGCATTGACCGACGCCGAAATAAGTATGACCTCCAAGCTTACATTAGAAAAGAATATGGTGAGCCTTATAAAGACATATCTGCCCTCTTTTATAAGTGATGAGCTTAAGATGGTTTTTATAAACGAAGCAAAGCCCAAAAGAGCCAAAGGCAAACGCCGCAGACGGAAGTTTAAGGACGGAGCGAGAATTGCGGACTTTTCAGACCTTAAGCCCGGCGACTATGTTGTTCACGAAAACCACGGCATAGGCATTTACAGAGGGCTTGAACAGGTTGAAGCAGACGGAATTTTAAAGGACTATTTGAGCCTTGAATATGCCGACGGCGGAAAGCTTTATGTTTCCGTAGGTCAGCTTGAAAGCGTTCAAAAATACATCGGCGGCGACACTGCAAAGCTTAAACTTAACAGTCTCGGCGGCACGTCCTGGGCTAAGGCTAAGGCTAAGGCAGGCAGAGCCGTAAAGGAGCTTGCCTTTGATTTGGTGAAGCTTTACGGCGTAAGGCAGATGAAGCTTGGGCATAAATATTCACCGGACACTGTTTGGCAAAATGAGTTTGAGGACGCTTTTCCCTATGACGAAACTGAGGATCAGCTTGAAGCCGTTGCGGACATAAAAAGAGATATGGAAGCCGGAAAGATTATGGACAGGCTTGTCTGCGGAGACGTAGGCTACGGAAAAACAGAGGTTGCCCTGCGTGCGGTTTTCAAGGTTATCTGCGAGGGAAAACAGGCTGCCTTTTTGGTGCCTACAACAATTCTTGCAAATCAGCACTATCAAAACATTTTGGAGCGTTTTGCAGACTACCCCATAAACATAGATATGCTTTCAAGGTTTAAAACTAAGCAGCAGCAAAGCGTAACCCTTGAAAAGCTTAAATCGGGGGAGGTTGATTTTGTTGTGGGAACCCACAGGCTGCTTTCCGACGATGTAAAATTCAAGGATTTGGGACTTGTTATAGTAGACGAGGAACAGCGCTTCGGCGTAGGTCACA
The DNA here is from genome assembly GCA_020859645.1 of Eubacterium sp. GTDB lineage: Bacteria > Bacillota > Clostridia > Lachnospirales > CAG-274 > JAJQCI01. The sequence goes on from JAJBVU010000260.1 coordinate 7,121, forward strand.
AGGAAAAGCTTAAGAGAATGACGGAAAACGTAGACGTTTTGACCCTAAGCGCAACGCCTATTCCCCGAACCCTGCATATGAGTCTAAGCGGAATAAGGGATATGAGCGTTTTAAACGAACCCCCTGAGGACAGACTGCCTGTTCAGACCTATGTTATGGAATATTCAGAGGAGACTGTCAGAACCGCCGTTTTGAGAGAGCTTGCAAGAGACGGTCAGGTTTATTTTCTTCATAACAGAGTTCAGACAATCGACGAAGCTGCCGATAAGCTGAGACGGCTTATTCCCGAAGCCAAAATAGGGGTTGCCCATGGTCAGATGAGAGAAAGGGAGCTTGAAAACGTTCTTACCGACTTCCTCAATAAGGAAATAAATGTTCTTGTCTGCACCACAATTATCGAGACAGGTATGGACATTCAAAACGTAAACACAATGATTATTGAAAATGCCGATTATATGGGCTTAAGCCAGCTTTATCAGCTGAGGGGACGTGTGGGCAGAACCAACAGACAGGCATACTGCTATCTTTGCTATCAAAAGAATAAGACCCCAAGCGAAATTTCAGAAAAGCGTCTTAAAACCATAAAGGAGTTTACGGAGTTCGGCTCAGGCTTTAAAATTGCCCTTCGTGACCTTGAAATTAGAGGGGCAGGGGATCTTTTGGGAGCAAGCCAGCATGGGCATATGGATAAAATAGGCTATGATATGTACTGCCGAATTTTGGATAAGGCAATAAGGGAGCTTAAGGGCGAGACAACGGAGGAAGAAATCGAAACCTTTGTTGACATAAACGTAAACGCTTTTATTCCCTCAACCTATATTTCCGACGAGGTTCAAAAGCTTGAAATGTATAAAAAGATTTCCTACATTTTGAACAAAAACGACTATGACGAAACTGCCGACGAGCTGACAGACCGCTTCGGGGAATATCCCAAGGTAGTGGAAAATCTTATGGATATTGCCCTTTTGAAGGAAAAGGCACGAAAGCTTAAAATTATTTCAATTTCAGGAAGATCATCTTCCGTCCTTTTGACCTTCAAAAATGGAGCAAACCCCGACACGGATAAAATTCTTTCACTGATTAAGGAATATCGGGGCAGAATAAGCCTTACTGCCTCCGGCGAAACCTATTTGACTTATAAAACCGAAACCACAGGCAGCAAACTCATAGAAGAGCTTAACGGTATAATCGAAAAAATTTCATAGACATTAAAAAAGTCCTCTGTCAACCGACAGAGGGCTTGATTTTTGTTTTTTTTAATTATTCGGCTTCGAAAACGTCCTTGCCCATTCCGCAAAGGGGGCAAACCCAGTCATCGGGAAGTGCTTCGAAGGGTGTGCCGGGGGCGATTCCGTTATCGGGGTCGCCGATTTCGGGATCATAAACATAGCCGCAGGGACCGCAAACATATTTCTGCATATTTTTTTCCTCCTTTTGTTTTCTTTAAGGCTATTATATCACAATCGAAAACCAATTGCAATAAGAAATTGTTATTATTAAGTAAAATTTTATTCCAAATACAGAACCACTTTCCCGCTTTTGAGAGTTTTTTTCATGTCAATAACTCTTTGATTTTCGGAACCTCTGAATTTAAGAGATATATTCCTTTTTTCAAGAACAAAGGGTCCGTCAATTAAAACATCTAAAAGGCTCAAAATTTCGTCTGTTTCAGCACAGTGCTTTGAAAAAGAGGGGTCTTTAAGCTCTTCAAACAGAAAGCCCGTAAAGGACCAAATGTTTTTATTTGGAACCTCTCTTCTGACACGCTTTATCAGCGGCAGAAGAACCGCCTGATTTTCAGGCTCAAAGGGTTCTCCTCCCAAAAGGGTCAGCCCGGCAATGTAGGGCTTTTTAAGGGCTTCTATAATGCTGTCCTCAAGCTCCTTTGTATAGGGCTTTCCGTAGGTAAAGCTTCGTGTTTCGGGCTGAAAACAGCCTTTACAGCGGTTTGTACAGCCGGAAACAAAGAGAGTAACCCTGACCCCTTCGCCGTTGGCAATATCGCTGTAATCTATAGCGCCGTAATACATTTAAGCCTCCTGATGAACAGACAGATGCATAACTCTGTCTTTAATCTCCTGTGTTCTGCCCTGATTCCAAAACTGCGTGCCTATATATCCGCAGGTTCTTCTTGCTACGTTAAGCTTGCTTTCGTCTCTGTTTCCGCAGGAAGGACATTCCCAAACAAGCTTTCCGTCGTCCTCCACAATGTTAATTTCGCCGTCATAGCCGCAAACCTGGCAGTAGTCGCTCTTTGTGTTAAGCTCCGCATACATAATATTGTCATAAATATGCTGCATAATTGCAAGAACAGCGGGAATGTTGTTCTGCATATTAGGCACCTCCACATAGCTGATTGCGCCGCCGGGAGAAAGCTTTTGGAACTTGCTCTCGAAAGTAAGCTTGTCAAAGGCGTTTATATTTTCGCAAACGTGAACGTGGTAGCTGTTTGTTATGTAGTTTTTGTCTGTTACGCCTTCTATAATGCCGAAACGGTTCTGAAGGCATTTTGCAAATTTATATGTGGTGGACTCCAAGGGTGTGCCGTAAAGGCTGAAGTCAATGTTTGTTTCTTCCTTCCATCGTCTGCAGGCTTCATTAAGTTTTTCCATAACCTTTAAGGCAAAGGGCGTGGCGGAGGGGTCTGTATGGCTCTTGCCTGTCATATATTTAGTACATTCGCAAAGACCGGCATAGCCCAAGCTGATTGTTGAATATCCGCCGTAAAGAAGCTTGTCTATCTTTTCGCCTTTCTTAAGCCTTGCAAGAGCGCCGTACTGCCAAAGAATGGGGGCAACGTCCGAGGGAGTTCCCTTAAGACGGTTGTGACGGCACATAAGGGCCTTATAGCAAAGCTCCAAACGGTCGTCTAAAATTTTATAGAAAAGGTCAAAGTCTCCGCCCGAAGAGCAGGCAACATCCACAAGGTTTAAAGTAACAACGCCCTGATTAAATCTTCCGTAATATTTGGGCTTGTTGTTTTCATCAACATAGGGTGTCAAAAAGCTCCTGCAGCCCATACAGGTGTAGCAGTGACCCTCGCCGTTTTTATCCACCTTGTTCTGAAGCATTATCTTTTCCGAAATATAATCGGGAACCATTCTCTTAGCAGTGCATTTTGCCGCAAGCTCCGTTAAATACCAGTAGGGAGCATCAGGGGTAATGTTGTCCTCTTCAAGAACATAAATCAGCTTAGGGAAGGCAGGGGTAATATAAACGCCCTTTTCGTTTTTAACGCCCTTAATTCTCTGATTGAGCATTTCCTCGATTATAAGAGCCAAATCGTGCTTTGTAACAGGGTCGTCAACCTCGTTTAAATACATAAATACTGTTACGAAGGGAGCCTGACCGTTGGTTGTCATAAGGGTTATAACCTGATATTGTATAACCTGAACCCCCTGGCGGATTTCTCTCATAACACGGATTTCGGCGATTTCCTTAATCTTTTCCTCATCTAAGGGCAGACCCTCAGCCTTAAATTCCGCCCTGACCTCTTCCAGATATTTTTCTCTGCTTATTTGAACGAAGGGAGCAAGGTGTGAAAGGGAGATGCTCTGACCGCCGTACTGTGAGCTGGCAATTTGGGCTACGCTTTGTGTGGCTATGTTGCAGGCTGTGGAAAAGCTGTGAGGTCTTTCAATCATTATTTCGCTTATAACAGTGCCGTTTTGAAGCATATCCTCAAGATTTACGAGACAGCAGTTATGCATATGCTGTGCAAAATAGTCTGAATCGTGGAAGTGGATTATGCCCTTTTCGTGAGCGTCCAAAACATCTTCGGGAAGAAGAAAACGCTTTGTAATGTCCTTGCTGACCTCGCCTGCCATATAGTCTCTCTGAACGCTGTTTATAGTTGGGTTTTTATTCGAGTTTTCCTGCTTAACCTCTTCATTGTCAAATTCCAAAAGGCTTAAAATCTGCTCGTCTGTGGTGTTTGACTTTCTGACCATTGCTCTTTTAAAACGGTATTTTATGTAATTTTTGGCTACGTTGTAGGCAGCCTGCTTCATAATTTCCTCTTCAACCATATCCTGAATTTCTTCCACACTCATAGCCCTGATCATTCTCTTGCAGTAGCTTTCGATGTGGTCGGCAATCGTCACAATCTGCCTTTGGCTCATTTTATCCTCTTCGGATACGGTATTGTTTGCTTTTTGAATAGCGGCTATTATTTTAGTTATGTTAAAGCTTTCCTCGCTGCCGCTTCTCTTTAAGATCTTCAAATTAATCCTCTCCTCAGTATATGTATAACATCAGCAGAAGGCTTTGGGTCAAATAAATCCGCAAAAACATCATATTTATGCATATAACAGATAAAATACTATATTTAGTATTCGCTGACGCCAAACCAACTAAATCTTGTATTATATGATAGCCCATCAAGCCTAAATTGTCAAGAAGATTTTATAGATAAAAACCGACCAAATTATTTTGACAGCGTCAATTTTGTAATAATTGTAATATTTGAAAGCTCTGCGTAAGCATTGACCTTTACAACTTCGACCGTTATTTTGGAATAAAAAATTTTTGTGGTAATACTTGAAATAGTCTTTTGCATATGCTATAATGTAGTTGACAGAAAGTAAGTATAATATTTATCAAATATGTACACCCCCTTTCCTTACCGGGTATAGGGGCGGTAACAAATGTATTATATCATAAGCTTCAAAACCCTTCAATAAAGAAATCATAGCTTAATGAGATAATTAAGTATTTATTACCACTTGGGCTTGAGGCTTGAGCGGTATTTTTATGTTTTTTCCTATTCCCTTTTGATACAGCGGTTTTATGAAAAAATATGCAGGCTGTTATATTT
>JAJBVU010000260.1:11946-12613 GCA_020859645.1 Eubacterium sp.
ATATTGACAAATTCATGTTATTATTATATTATTAGAAAAAACAAATGAAAGGATAATATAAAATGTCTAATCCAAAGGTAACTATAGAAACTGAATATTGCGGAAATATTGTTTTGGAGCTTTATCCCGAAATTGCGCCCAACACTGTAAACAACTTTTTATCTCTCGTTAAAAAGGGATTTTATGACGGGCTTGTTTTCCACAGGGTTATAAAGGGATTTATGATTCAGGGCGGCTGTCCGGAGGGAAACGGAACAGGCGGCCCCGGCTATAACATAAAGGGCGAGTTTTCGGGAAACGGCTTTAAAAATGACCTTAAGCACAGCAGGGGAGTTATATCTATGGCGAGAGCTATGCACCCCGACTCCGCAGGCTCGCAGTTTTTCATAATGCATAAGGACGCACCTCACCTTGACGGTCAGTACGCCGCTTTCGGAAAGGTTATTGAAGGTATGGAAACGGTTGATGAAATTGCGGAATGCGTTACGGATTTCAGAGACAGACCTATGATGGAAATGAAAATGGTTAAGGTAACTGCCGACACCGACGGTGCGGAATATCCCGAGCCGGAAAAAATGTAATAAAACCAAAGCTATAATTCCGTTAAAATTTTCTAATCTGATTTTTAACGGAATTTATTTTATTTTAAGGTTAGTCATATATAATC
>JAJBVU010000164.1 GCA_020859645.1 Eubacterium sp.
GAACACTTATTACACACACAGCTTTCGTTTTACGGCGATGTGCCGAGAAAGGGTTTTCGGTTGCCGTTAAATGCTGTGGAGGTTTAACTAAAAGGAGGATTTTAAAATGAGTGTTATTACTATGAAACAGCTTCTTGAAGCAGGTGTTCACTTCGGTCACCAGACAAGACGCTGGAACCCTAAAATGGCTGATTATATCTTTGCCGAAAGAAACGGTATTTATATTATCGACCTTCAGAAAACAGTTAAAATGGTTGAGGACGCTTATAACGCTGTCTGCGATATCACAAAGGACGGCGGCGAGCTTCTTTTTGTTGGTACAAAGAAGCAGGCTCAGGACTCTATCAGAGAAGAAGCACAGCGCTGCGGTATGAACTACGTTAGCGAAAGATGGCCCGGCGGACTTCTTACAAACTTCGAAACAACCAAGACAAGAATTAAGAGACTTAAAGAGCTTGACACAATGATTGAAGACGGTACAATGGATGTACTTCCCAAGAAGGAAGTTGCAAAGCTTATGCACGAAAAGGAAAAGCTTGAAAGAAACATCGGCGGTATCAAAGAAATGAAGAGAGTACCTGATGTTATCTTTATTGTTGACCCCAGAAAGGAACACCTTGCTGTTGCCGAGGCTCACAGCCTTGATATTCCCATTGTTGCCATTGTTGATACAAACTGCGACCCCGAGGAAATCGACTATGTTATTCCCGGAAACGACGACGCTATCCGTGCCGTAAAGCTTATCTCTTCGAGAATGGCTGACGCAGTTATAGAGAGCCGTCAGGGCGTGGCTGAAAACGCAGCCGAAGCTGACGAAGAAGCAACTGAAGAATAATTCAAAATAAACGGAGGTATATATATTATGGCTGTTACTGCTGCTATGATTAAGGAACTCAGAGGGCTTTCAGGCGCAGGTATGAGCGCTTGTAAGAACGCTCTTGTAGAGGCTGACGGTGATATGGATGCCGCTTTTGACATTCTCAGAAAGAACGGCGCCGCTACTGCAGAAAAGAAGGCAGGAAGAATTGCTGCCGAGGGTTTAAGCTTACCCTATATTTCAGAGGACGGAAAGACTGCTGTTGTTGTTGAGGTTAACTCAGAAACAGACTTCGTAGCTAAGAACGTTAAATTCCAGGACTATGTTTTGGCTGTTGCCAAGCAGATTGCCGGTTCAAGCGCTTCAAACGTAGAAGAGCTTCTTGCTGACAAGTGGAATGACGATCCTTCAAAGACAGTTAAGGAAGCTCACGTTGATATGGTTTCAACAATCGGCGAAAACCTTACAATCAGACGTTTCGAAAAGCTTGTTGACGAAGGCTCAAGCCTTTTTGTAAGCTATATTCACGCAGGGGGAAAGGTTGCTGTTCTTCTTGAAATGACAACAGACGTTAAGACTGACGCAGTTGTTGAAGCAGGCAAGAACGTTTGTATGCAGATTGCCGCTATGAGCCCCAGATTTGTTGACAGAAGCGAAATCTCAGACGAATTTATCGCTAAGGAAAAGGCTATTCTTATCGACCAGGCTAAGAATGACCCCAAGAATGCTTCTAAGCCCGAAAACATCATCGAAAAGATGATTACAGGCCGTCTTAATAAGGAATTTAAGGAAATGTGTCTTGTAGATCAGGAATATGTTAAGGACGACAGCTTAACAGTAGGCAAGTATATCCAGTCAGTTGCTAAGGCTGAAAACGGAAATGTTGCCCTTAAGAAGTTTGTTCGTTTTGAAACAGGTCAGGGTCTTGAAAAGAAGAACGAGGACTTTGCCGCAGAAGTTGCAAAGGCTATGGCTTAAAAAATTATATAAAGAATTACGGGAGCTTGTCTGTTAGACAGGCTCTCTCTTTATTTTTAGGCTCCCCTTGAGGGGAGCTGTCAGCGGAGCTGACTGAGAGGTGTTTTTATCTATTCAAAGCTTTTAAATTCTCGTAAAATATTGACAAAACCCTTAAGAGATAATATAATAGTTGGGAAGGAATCGCTGATGTAAGAAGCTTCTGCCTTATGTTTTCGGCTTTTATTCACCGCTTTGCTTATGTTGTTAAGCCAAGCGAAACTGTGAAAGGGAGATTAACTATGATTAATAAAAAACTGCATACCCCCGAGGGCGTTAAGGATTTTAAGCCCGAAGAGTTTGCCTATAAAAGAGGTATTGAAAAAATTGCAGAAACTGCCTTTTTAAGCAACGGATACAGACGTGTCAGTACGCCGACCCTTGAATATTCCGAGGTGTTTAAGACGACATCCGAGGCTGACACCGAAAAATACAGATTTTTATCCCGTGAGGGGGATATTTTGGTTTTGCGTTCCGATATGACCCCGCCTATCTGCCGTATGGCAGCTACGGGCTATTCCGACAGCGACCTGCCTTTGAGATTTTATTATGTTGAAAATATGTTCAGATATAATGAAAAAAATCAGGGTAAGCTCAGAGAAATGACCCAGGCAGGAATTGAGCTTTTGGGCATTGAGGGCATTGACGGCGACTGCGAGGTTTTAATCTGCGCCGTTTCGGCTCTTTTGAATTTGGGCTTAGAGGACTTTAAAATAGATATAGGCCATTCGGAATTTTTGGAAGGCGCACTTTCGGAAGCAGGGGTTTTCGGCGAAACAGCGGAAAAAATCAAGTCTGCCGTTGCCGATAAAAACTATGTAGGGGTTTCGGAAATTATAGAAAACATAGACGCAGAAGGGGAAATTAAGGAATTTTTGTGTTCACTGCCCTTATATTTGGGCGGTGTTGAGGTTCTTGAAAAAGCTGAGAAAATTTTCAAGACCGAAAAGCCCCTTAATGCGGTGAGATATATGAAAAAGCTCTATGACGCTTTGAAGGACTGCGGCTTTGACAAGTATATATGCTTTGATTTGGGTATAGTTCCCCAGCTTGACTATTATACAGGCATAATTTTCAGAGGCTACGCTTTGGGCTCGGGCTATTCTATTTTAAGCGGCGGCCGCTATGACAGGCTTTCCGCAAGCTTCGGCAGAGATTTTCAGGCAATAGGCTTTATTCTTAAAATAAATGAGCTTATTTCCGTTCTTAAGGCTAACGGCATAACCTTTAAAGACAAAAAAGCAGACACTCTTCTTGTTTATGAAGAAAAAGCTAAGGGTGCGGCTCTTTCCGCAGGCATAGCCTTAAGAAAAAACGGAATGAACATAGAAAATTTTTACGGCAGTATTGACGCCGGGCTTAAATATGCCGAGAAAAAGGGCTTTGTTGGGGTTTTGTATTTTAAAGACAGCGAAAGTGTTAAAATATATAATGTGAGCGAAGGAGAAGAAACGGTTGTGGGTCTTTCCGAACTCTTGGAAGCGGAGGAAAATTAAATGGAATATCTGACATTTGCTCTTGCCAAAGGGCGTTTGGCTGAAAAGGCTATGGAGGCTTTGGGCAAAACAGGCATACACTGCGAAGAAATGAAAGAGGACAGCCGTAAGCTGATTTTTGTAAACGAAGATATTAAGTGCCGTTTTTTCCTCGCTAAGGCTCAGGATGTGCCTACATATGTGGAACACGGTGCCGCTGACATAGGAATTGTGGGGCTTGACACTCTTTTGGAAGAAAACAGAAATTTATATCAGGTTTTGGATTTGGGCTTCGGAAAGTGCCGCTTTGCGGTGGCAGGCAAGCCCGAAGCAAAAGAAATTTTGGATAAGCAGGATCTGAGAGTCGCCACGAAATATTTAAACATAGCTAAGGACTTTTATTATAATAAGAAGCATCAGACTGTGGAGCTTATAAAGCTTAACGGCTCTGTGGAGCTTGCTCCTGTTGTTGGGCTTTCAGACGTTATTCTCGACATTGTGGAAACAGGTTCAACCCTTAAAGCCAACGGTCTTGAGGTTTTGGAGGAGGTTTGTCCTCTTTCAGCAAGGCTCGCCGTAAACAGAGTGAGTATGAAGCTTAAGCATGACAGAATTACGGAAATTATAAAAGGCTTGAAAGAATTAGAACTTAAATAAGAAGGTGGGCAGTATATGGAAATTATAAAATACGACAGTGAACAGGGAAAACAGCTTTTTAACAGGCTTTTGAACCGCAGTAAGCAGAACGAAGGCAAGTTTCAGGAAACTGTTGATGAAATTTTAAAGAATATAAAGCAGAACGGAAACAAGGCTGTTTTTGAATATACAAAGAAATTTGACGGCTTTGACGTAAATGAAAAGAATTTTAAGGTAACAAGAGCCGAAATCAACAAAGCCTACTCAGAAACAGACCCCGACCTTGTAGAGGTTATGGAAAAGGCGGCTGAGAGAATTTCAGCCTATCACCAAAAGCAGAAGCTTAACAGTTGGCTTGAGCCTAACGAAAAGGGCGAAATGCTGGGACAGCTTATAAGACCCCTCGAAAGAGTAGGGGTTTATGTACCCGGGGGGAAGGCGGCTTACCCCTCAAGCGTACTTATGAACATAATTCCGGCAAAGGTGGCAGGTGTTAAAAAAGTCATTATGACAACTCCGGCGGATAAAAACGGAAATGTAAACCCCAACACCCTTGCGGCTGCTGACATAGCCGGTGCCGATGAAATCTACAAGGTCGGCGGCGCACAGGCTATAGGCGCTCTTGCCTACGGAACGGAAACAATAGGCGCAGTTGATAAAATAGTTGGTCCCGGCAATATTTTCGTTGCCCTTGCAAAAAAGAGCGTTTACGGAAGTGTTAATATAGACTCCGTAGCAGGACCAAGTGAAATTTTGGTTATTGCGGATGAAAGTGCAGACCCTGTTTTTGTTTCGGCAGATCTCCTGTCACAGGCAGAACACGATGAGCTTGCCAGTGCAATTCTCATAACCACTGACATAAGCTTAGCCGAAAAGGTAAACAAGGAGATTTACGCACAGGCGGAAAAGCTGGAACGCAAGGAAATTATACTGAAATCCTTAGAGGGCTACGGGGGAATAGTGGTTGCTCCCGATATAAAGACCGCTTGTGAGCTTTCGAATAAGATTGCTCCGGAGCATTTGGAGGTTTCCATTAAAGAGCCTTTTTCAGCTCTGAGATATATCAAAAATGCCGGTGCGGTGTTCTTAGGTCACTACAGCCCGGAGCCTTTGGGCGACTATATGGCAGGGCCTAACCACGTTTTGCCCACAGGGGGAACAGCGAGATTTTTCTCCCCTCTTTCAATAGATGATTATATTAAAAAGTCAAGCATTATTTCATTCTCAAAGGACGCCCTCTTTGATTTGGGTGATGACATTATAACCTTTGCTGAAGCCGAGGGCTTGACAGCACACGCAAATTCAGTTAAAGTCAGAATGAACAAGGGTTAAACCGCAGTCTGAAAGGAGAATATTATGCCGAGAAGCGCAGACCTGAGCAGAAGCACCTATGAAACAAAAATAGACATTAGCGTAAACATTGACGGCAGAGGCGTCTCAAACATAGACACAGGCATAGGCTTTTTTGACCATATGCTGACGCATATAGCAAAGCACGGCTTTATTGATTTGGACGTAAGCTGTGAGGGAGATTTAGAGGTAGACTGCCACCACACCGTTGAGGACGTAGGCATTGTTTTGGGAAAGGCTCTTGCCCTTGCTTTAGGGGACAAAATAGGCATAAAGCGCTACGGCTGGGCGGTTATTCCTATGGATGAAACTCTTGTTCTCTGCTCCTTAGACCTTTCGGGACGTGACGTTTTTGTGTATGACGCAAAATTTACTGTTCCCACCTTAGGCTCTTTTGACACTGAAATGGTTGAAGAATTTTTCAGAGCCTTAAGCCAAAACTGCGGTATAAACCTGCATATAAAGGTGCTCGCAGGCAGCAACAACCACCACATAGCCGAGGGCATTTTTAAGGCTTTCGGCAAAGCTCTGGATATGGCTTGCACAGTTGACGAACGTATTGAGGGAACACTTTCTACAAAAGGAATGTTGGAATAATGATTGGAATTATCGATTATAAAATGGGAAATTTAAGAAGCGTTCAAAAGGCGTTTCAGTTTATAGGTCAGGACGCACTTATAGCCGAAACACCGAAGGAGCTTGAAGCCTGCGACAAAATTGTTTTGCCGGGGGTAGGGGCTTTTGAGGATGCTATGAACACAATTAAAAAGCTGGGCTTTGACGAAGCCGTATATAAAGCAATAGACAGCGGAAAATATTTTCTGGGCATTTGTCTCGGTATGCAGATGGTTTTTGACAAAAGCTACGAAAACGGAGAGTTTGAAGGGCTTAAGCTTATTAAGGGCGAGGTTGTAAAACTGCCTGAGACTGTGAAAATCCCTCAGATAGGGTGGAACAACTTGAATATAAAAATGAGAGAGCCTCTTTTTGAGGGCTTGGGCGAAAGCCCCTACGTTTATTTTGTCCATTCCTATCACTTAAAAACGGATATGCCCGTTGTCAGTGCAACAACGGACTACGGCGGAGAAATTCAGGTAGCGGTTCAGAAGGACAATATTTTCGCTCTTCAGTTTCACCCCGAAAAAAGCGGAAACACAGGGCTTCAAATACTTAAAAACTTTTCTTCGCTTAAATAAAGAAAGGGGCGTTTGCTATGAAAATTTATCCGGCGGTTGATGTTTTGGGGGGAAAGGCTGTCAGGCTTTTACAGGGAGACTATAACAAGGCAACTGTTTTTAACGAAAGCCCCTTAAAAGCGGCTGAAGAATGGGTGAAGTGCGGAAGCAAAAACCTTCACATAGTTGACCTTGACGGCGCAAGATACGGCAAAAGCTGTATAAACGACATTTTAAAGGAAATAAAAAGTAATTTTAACATATTCGTTCAGACAGGGGGAGGAGTCAGAACCCTGAAGGACGTTGAGGAAAGGCTTAATGCAGGAGCCGACAGAGTAATTATAGGAACAGCGGCGGTCAAAAACCCCAAGCTTGTGGAAGAAGCTGTTAAAGCCTTCGGCGACAAAATCGCAGTGGGAATTGACGCCAAAGACGGTTACGTTGCTGTAACAGGCTGGCAGGAGGTTTCTCAAATTAAGGCTGTTGATTTGGGGCTTAATATGAAAAGTCTCGGTGTTAAAACAGTGATTTACACCGACATTTCAAAGGACGGTATGATGCAGGGCTTTAACGCCGTTGAAACAAGTGAAATGATTAACAAAACAGGGCTTAACATAATCGCTTCGGGGGGAATTTCCTCAATGAGCGACTTAGAGGGAGCTGCTGACGCAGGCTCTTACGGCGCAATTATAGGCAAGGCGCTTTACAACGGCGCACTGAGCCTTACAGATATATTAAAACGGTTCGAGGTATAAACAATGCTGACTAAAAGAATTATACCCTGTCTCGACGTAAACCGAGGCAGAGTTGTTAAAGGCGTTAATTTTGTAAATTTAAGAGATGCAGGGGATCCCGTTGAGGTTGCGGCAATGTATAACAAAAGCCTTGCTGATGAAATCGTATTTTTGGATATAACGGCTTCTTCCGACGCAAGAGCCATTATGACCGATGTTGTGGCGAGAACTGCGGAACAGGTGTTTATTCCCCTGACTGTCGGCGGCGGCATAAGAACAGTTGAGGACTTCAGAGAAATTCTCTCAGCCGGAGCGGACAAAATTTCCGTTAATTCTGCGGCTTTGAAGCGTCCCGAACTTATTACTGAAGCGGCTTTGAAGTTCGGCAGCCAGTGCGTAGTTGTTGCCATTGACGCAAAAAGACGTGAAGGCGGCGGTTTCGATGTATATTTAAACGGCGGCAGAGTGAACACAGGCAGAGACGCCGTTGAATGGGCGGCTCTTTGCGAAAAGCTTGGGGCAGGGGAAATTCTGCTTACAAGTATGGACTGCGACGGAACAAAGGCAGGCTATGACATAGAGCTTACTAAAGCTATTTCCTCAGAGGTGAAAATTCCCGTAATTGCTTCGGGCGGAGCGGGAGTTAAATCCCATTTTTACGATGCATTAACAGAGGGCGGTGCAGAAGCGGCTTTGGCGGCTTCTCTTTTCCATTATCGTGAACTTGATATTAAGGACTTGAAGGAATATTTAAGAGACAGGGGGCTGCCTGTCAGACTGGAAACAAGGTGACACAATGAAAACTGAAATTAAAGACGTTAAAATCAGCGACGTAAAGCTTAAATTTGACGAAAAGGGGCTTATTCCGGCAATTGCTCAGGATTTTAAGACAGGCGAGGTTTTAATGCTTGCTTATATGAACGAGGAATCCTTTAATCTGACTCTTAAAACAGGCAAAGCTACTTATTTCAGCCGTTCAAGACAGAGCCTTTGGCTTAAGGGCGAAACCTCCGGTCATTTTCAGCACGTTAAGGAAATCCGCTTTGACTGCGACAGCGACACACTGCTTTTGCTTATTGAACAGGAGGGGGCGGCTTGCCACACAGGCAGCTACAGCTGCTTTTTCAGAAGAATTGAGGATATTGATGACATAAAGGAGACAAATTCCAATGAGTGAATTAGGAAATATATTAATCGAAGAATTTGATGTTATAAAGGGAAGAAAGGAAAACCCCGAAGAAGGCTCATACACAAGCTATCTTTTCAAAAAAGGCGAGGATAAAATCCTCAAGAAAATAGGTGAAGAGGCTTCGGAAGTTATTATAGCTTCAAAGGGCGGAAATAATGAAGAGCTTGTAGGGGAAATCTGCGACGTTCTTTTCCACATAGAGGTGCTTTTGGCTCAGAAGGGCTTAAGCTGGGACGATGTGGAAGGGGAGCTTATGAACCGCCGCAGCAAAACCCATATGAATGTAGAAAAAGAAGCTAAAAGAGCCGCCGAAAACCGTACCGACGAGACAACTATTAATTAAATTAACAATTTAAAATTAAAAGTGATTGGCTAAAAAGACCTGTCACCTCTCAGTCAGCTTTGCTGACAGCTCCCCTCAAGGGGAGCCTCAATTATAGGAAAAAGCTTTCCGAATTGATTTTCGGAAAGCTTTTAAAATGCCTAAATATTATTATTCAGTTTAGAATTAAACAATACCCTGAGCCATCATAGCTTCAGCTACCTTACGGAAGCCGGCAATGTTAGCGCCTGCAACGAAGTTGCCCTTTACATTATATTCCTCAGCTGCTGAAGCCATATTATTATAGATAGAAACCATAATTCCGTGAAGCTTAGCGTCAACCTCGTCGAAGGTCCAGCTGAGACGTTCTGAGTTCTGGCTCATTTCCAAAGCGGAAGTAGCTACGCCGCCTGCGTTTGCTGCCTTTGCGGGAGCAAAGAGAACGCCTGCGTTCTGGAATACTTCAATAGCTTCAAGAGTTGAAGGCATGTTTGCGCCTTCGCCGACAGCCTTAACGCCGTTTGCAACGAGAGCCTTAGCGTCATCTGCGTTGATTTCGTTCTGTGTTGCACAGGGAAGAGCGATGTCGCAGGGGATGTTCCAAACGCCCTTGCCGTCATGATATTCAGCTGAAGGCTTATGGTTCTTATATTCTGAAAGTCTGCCTCTCTTGTTGAACTTAAGGTCTTCAACATAAGGAATATCAACGCCGTCTTTGTCATAGATATAGCCTGTTGAGTCAGAGAATGAAACAACCTTAGCGCCTAAAGCAGTAGCCTTGTAAGCTGCATAAACAGCTACGTTGCCTGCGCCTGAAATAACAACTGTCTTGCCTTCGAAGCTGTCGCCTGCTGCCTTGAGCATTTCTTCTACAAGGTAAACAAGACCGTAGCCTGTAGCCTCTGTTCTTACGAGAGAACCGCCGAATGTAAGACCCTTGCCTGTTAAAACGCCTTCATAAAGACCTGTAATTCTCTTGTACTGACCGTACATATAAGCAACTTCACGTCCGCCTACGCCGATGTCGCCTGCGGGAACGTCAGTGTCTGCGCCGATGTGTCTGTAAAGCTCTGTCATAAAGCTCTGGCAGAAACGCATTACTTCGTTGTCGCTCTTGCCCTTGGGGTCGAAGTCGGAACCGCCCTTGCCGCCGCCGATAGGAAGTGTTGTAAGGGAGTTCTTGAAGATCTGCTCGAAGCCCAGGAACTTAATGATTGAAAGGTTTACTGAGGGGTGGAAACGGAGACCGCCCTTGTAAGGACCGATTGCTGAGTTAAACTGAACTCTGTAGCCTCTGTTTACCTGAACGTTGCCCTTGTCATCAATCCAAGGAACACGGAACATAATCTGTCTTTCGGGCTCAACAAGTCTTTCAAGAAGAGCTGCCTTTTCGAAAGCGGGGTTAGCGTTTACACAAGGCTCGATTGTTGTAAGAACCTCTGTAGCTGCCTGGATAAATTCAGCCTGATCTTTATTCTTTGCGATTAAGCCGTTTAAGACATTTTGTACATAAGACATAAAACTTTCCTCCGAAATATTTTTATTTTTTTATTCTCTTTGATAAGAAAACAAAAAGGCGTGCGTTATCACCTAACAGGCGTGGTTATACAAATCAGCCTTTAGGTTTTAACAACGCCTGCCTGCGCCCTTGCAAACATGAATTGTTTACTCTTTAACTTATATCAAAATTCCACATACTATTATACACTTTATTAGGGCTGTTGTCAACAAATGGTTTTTAACATATTTTAATAAATAAAATTGTGCATAAATTACAAAGAGTGGGGCATTAGAGAGGGCGGTTTTAATTTAAAGTCAGCCTTTTTCGCCAAAATAATTGTTTTAACAGATGTATAATTATACTAATCTTATGAAAGGAAGAATTTTTGATGACCGTATATGCAGATGTTTTGTTTTTAATCAATTTTGTTATGATATTTCTGATACTTTTCTTTTTAAGAATGTTTTTTAAGAGGAAGAAAAGACTTTGGTTCTGCGTCCTTGCGGCGGCTTTGGCGAGTGTCCTTTATGAGCTTGTTATGTTTTTTAAGCCTTTGGCGGTTTTCAGGAACGCCGCAGGTTTTGAAGCCCTTGTCTTTCTGACGGCTTTTCTTGCTTATCTGCCCAAAACTCTTAATAAAGCTGTTGAAAACTGGGCGCTTGTGAACTTGACCTGTTTCGGCTTAGGGGGAGTTTGCTCCGGAGTGTATTATTGTATTACTTCGGGGGTACTTTTCGAACAGGGCAGCAGCGGCATTTCACTGCTGCTTTTGGGCTTGTGCTGTGTATTTTCCTACATATTAATAAGGATTGGGGTGAAGCTTTATGAAAACAGGCTTGTCAGGGGAAGGGAGTATTTTGAGGTGGAGGTTATTTTAGGCGGAAAAAAGGCGGAGTTTAAGGCTTTGGGAGATACGGGAAATGTGTTAAGAGATCCGCTGAACGGAAGGGGAGTTATAGTAGGGGAAATTGAAGCCCTGAAAGGAATTTTGCCCGACAGGGAAGCCTTGAAAAACGATCCTTGGCAGTATGCTGAAAAGCAAAGGGGCAGGTTAAATTTAAGCCTTGTGCCTTTTAAAAGCTTAGGGGTAAAGGACGGCGTTTTGCTATGCTTTCTGCCCGATGAAATCTATGTAGACGGCGAGGCTGTTTATAATTCGGAAATAGGCTTAAGCCTTGACAGGCTATCTTCTGACGGAAGCTTTAAGGGACTTTTAAATATTGACATTATGAAGGGAGAGACGGCTTTAAATGTTCGGGGAGCTGCTTGATTTTTTAAAAAGAATTTTCGGAAAAGAGAAAAACGATGAGGTTTATTACATAGGCGGTTCTGAGGTTTTGCCCTCTCCATTGACCTTCGAGGAGGAAACACGCCTGACTGCACTTTTGGGTACCGAAAATGAGGGAAACGCCAAAACAATCCTCATAGAACACAATCTCCGCCTTGTGGTCTATATCGCCAGACGCTTTGAAAATACGGGAATAAACGTGGAGGACTTAATTTCAATCGGCACAATAGGGCTTATTAAGGCAATCAACACCTTTAAGGCAGATAAAAAAATAAAGCTTGCCACATATGCGTCACGGTGCATCGAAAACGAAATTTTGATGTATCTTCGGAGAAACACAAGGGTCAGAAACGAGGTTTCAATAGACGAGCCGCTGAATGTGGACTGGGAAGGGAACGAGCTTCTTCTTTCGGATATTTTGGGAACTGACGTTGACGTAATTTACAGAGGAATTGAGGACGAAGTGGACAAAAAGCTGCTGAGAAGCGCCGTTGCGAAGCTTTCCACAAGGGAAAGAATTATAATTGAGCTGCGTTTCGGGCTTAAAAACGGCGGCGATGAGCTGACCCAAAAGGAAGTGGCTGATATTTTGGGCATAAGCCAAAGCTATATTTCAAGACTTGAGAAAAAGATTATTTCAAGGCTTAAAAAAGAGATTGTCAAAGAGCTTTAAAAGGGCTTTACAAAAATATTTGTTTGTGGTAAAATCGGGTTAGCAATAGATAACTGACTAACCAAACAAAGGAGATGCTTTTATGTATAAAATAACAGTAGGTATTGACGGAATGATGTGCGGTATGTGCGAAGCCCATATGAACGAAGCTTTGAGAAAGCTTAAAGGGGTTAAAAAGGTGGCTTCATCTCATAAGAAGGGAATAAGCGAAATAGAAGCGGAAAGAGAAATTTCTGAAAGTGAAATTAATGCTGTTGTTGAGCCGACCGGGTATAAAATGACCTCTTACAAGTGCGAGCCTTATGAGAAAAAAGGACTTTTCGGGTTTTTGAAAAAGTCTTGATATAGCTTTAGGCTATATGAACATATA
>JAJBVU010000025.1 GCA_020859645.1 Eubacterium sp.
ATAATATATAATGTATCAAAAAAATAAAAATCTCCGCCTTAAATTTTAGGCAGAGATTTTAAGTAAAGTTGATTTTACAGATGAAATTTTACTGTTATATTTTATTCACTTTAAATAGATTATTTTACACATTCATTGACCCAGGCAATAAAGTTGTCGGATGAGCTTCCGCTTCTTTCCGCTTCAACGTGAGCCTGACCCCAAACTGTTTCGAAGTCAACGTCCTTGCCGTAGGCTTCAAGAGCAAGAGCGAGGTTAACTTCGGTGGAAAGGGCTGTGTCGCTTTGGTTTATGCCTGTTCTTATTCTCCAAAAGTCAGCCACGTCGGCGGTTCCGAAGCCCGAATATGCACTGCTTATATAATAAAGGGGAGTATACATATCAATTCTTGTGTCGACTGTGTTTCCAACAGAATCCTTTTTTGAAAGGTCGGCGGTGAAGTCATCTTCATACTCCGTTCCCTTTAAAAGCTCAGCCATAACGCTGTCGAAGTGAGCGCCGCTTCCGTCGCCGTAACCGAAAAGAGTGTTTTCGCCCTGACCTCTGTCAAGCTGGTCAAAAGCGCCTAAGCTCTTTGAAGCCTTCTTGCAGTTTTTAACGAAATCTTCAACGCTTGTAATTTCCGCAGTGTTTGTTTCGCTGTCATAAATTACCCACTGAGAATCACTGTTTAAAGAAGCGATATAATCCGCAGGTGTTTCATATGTCTTTTCTTCTGTGTCGGTGTCATCTGTTGTTTCGTTACGGGCAATTCCGTCTAAATCCTCTATTCTTACATTGTCTGCCATATCTCCGTTAGGCAAATTTCCCTCGTGCATATTGCCGCCGCCGAAGTTTCCGCCTCTGCCGCCTGTTGATGCCGGTGTATAGGGAAATTCAGTGTCGGCTAAGAAGTTATTGAGAGAGTTTTCAATAACATCCTTTATATAGTCATAATAGCTGCCTGCCTGATAAATTCCGCTTTCGGATTCTTCCAGTGTGAGAAGGTTTCCGTTTTCGTCCTTAAGTCCGAGACTGTTAATATAGTCTGCATAGGCATAAGCCAAGCTGTCTGAAAGCGCCTGCATATCCTCGTCAAGGTCTGTTCTCGTAATTCCCATATTCCACTCATAGGCTTCATTGGCGTAATCGAGGTTTGTAATGGGACACCAGCACATAGACCCTGCAACTGCGTCGCTGCAGCCCTCGACTGCTCCGATAGCCTGTAAATAGGGCGTATAAAGGCTGCTGTTGCCTGTTGCTCCCATAAGTGCGCTCTGTGCGCCGCCGCCGCTCATACCGAAGGTGAAAATTCTGTCAGTGCTTCCGGGAATATTTTCAGCCGAATATCTGATAAATCTGACCGCCGCCTTTAAATCTGTAACCCCTGCAGGTGCTCCGGCGTCTCTGCCCCGACAGCCGGGGTTTACATAAATAAAGCCCTGACTTGTATAGCTTTCTGCTCCGCTGACATAGTCTGTAGGCGCCTTCATTGCACTGTAGCCGGGAGTGTTTATGGGAATAACCATAGGTGCAGTTTCGCTTGTATAGCCCTTTATCTGACCGTCTGTGTTGACTGTGCAGGTGTAGGTGCCGTCGCCGTTGGCTTCGGCGGTCATATATTCTTCAGGTACGAAAATACCCATTGTTTCATATGTCAGGTCAACGGGGCTTGAACAGTAGTTTATGCCAACCTGCCAGTAAACGCCGCTTTCCTCGTTATACTGCCATTTTGTGCTGTCGATTTTGGAAAGAACATCTGAAGCAGCTTCTGTTTCGGCAGCTTCCGCAGTTGTAACGGTGACTGTCTTTGTTTCACTTTCCCAGCTTACCTCTGCTCCCAAGGCTTCGCTGACTGCTCTTAAGGGAAGCATAATTTCAGAGTCTATAATCTGTGCAGCTGCATCTGTTTCAATGTCTTGTCCGTTTACACTTATAATATTGCTGTCGGCTTTCATAATAACCTCGTCATCTCCCAGTGAAACAATAATTGTGTTGTCATCTGAAAGGCTTGCCTCAGCCCCTGTTACGTCGGAAAAGCCCCTTAAGCTTATGAAGGTTCTTCCGTCAATCACAACAGCGGAAGCTGTTTTTTGACCCTTAACTACAGTTGTAAGGCTGTCGCCGCCGCAGACAGCCGAAAAAGACAATGCGTTAAGGCTTACAGCCGCCGCAGCCGTAAAAAGCAGAATTTTACTGCGTTTCATTAAATCATCTCCTGTTAAAAATTGTGTATATTTTCAATAAAATCACTATTTTTTCTCTCCTGTGCCTTATTGTACTCTTATATAATGTAAATGTCAAAAGAAAATGTTCACAATTTTGAAGCCTTTCCTTTGTTACATTTTTTTCCTAAGACTTCAGGCTTTTGGGAGACCTGATAATTACTTTTAAAACGGTATTGACATTTTGAGGATAAAGGTAGTATAATTGAATTAATTAAAAAACGGCATCGCAAGTAATGGGGCACACCACCGCGGGTGTGTCCTTTTTGTGGTGTTTTGGAGGTGGATTTTGTGATTGTAAATGGCAAAAAGACCGATTTTAAGCCGAATGAGAGCCTTTCGGAATTTCTTAAGGAAAAGGGATACAGAATTGAGGTTATAGCGGTTGAGCTTAACGGAGAAATTATAGCCAAAGAAAGCTTTGACACTACCCTTTTGAAAGAGGGGGACGTTATGGAAGTCGTTACGTTTATGGGCGGCGGCTGATAAAGCACTAAAGAAAAAAATGTTTTGAAAAAAATTATTTCGGAGGAGTTTTTATATGAATGACAAACTGATTATAGGCGGACACGAATTTAATTCAAGATTTATTTTGGGTTCGGGTAAGTTTTCACCGGAAATGACGGAAACAGTTCTTAAAAACGGCGGCGTTGAAATGGCTACTCTTGCCCTGAGACGAGTAAACGAGGACGGAAACGAAAGCATTCTTGACTATATGCCCAAGGGCATAACCCTTCTTCCCAACACTTCGGGAGCAAGAAACGCCGACGAAGCAGTTAGAATTGCCCGTCTTGCAAGAGCCGTAGGCTGCGGAGACTTTGTTAAAATAGAGGTTGTTCACGACAGCAAGTACCTTCTGCCCGACAACTATGAAACAGTTAAGGCAACGGAAATTTTGGCAAAAGAGGGCTTTATCGTTATGCCCTATATGTACCCCGACCTTAACGCAGCAAGAGATATGGTAAACGCCGGAGCAGCGGCAATTATGCCTTTGGCGGCTCCTATCGGCAGCAACAAGGGACTTGCCACAAAGGATTTTATTAAGATCTTGATTGACGAGCTTGACGTTCCTATTATCGTAGACGCAGGTATCGGCAGACCCTCTCAGGCTTGCGAAGCTATGGAAATGGGTGTTGATGCAATTATGGCAAACACAGCCGTAGCAACAGCAGCTGATGTGGGGCTTATGGCTACTGCCTTCCGTCTTGCCATAGAAGCAGGCAGAGCCGCTTATCTTGCAGGCTTAGGCAGAGTTCTTGAATATAAAGGCGAAGCATCAAGTCCCCTTACGGGATTTTTGAGAGATTAAGGGGGAATTTTTATGCTTAAGGTAGACAGAAGCTTCAGCCATATGGAATATGTTGAGGGAATGGAGCAGATCCCTCACGACATTATGGATAAGGTTCTCGAAATGAGAAAAAATTATGATTACGGGAAGTATACGGGGGCAGACGTTAAACGTGCTCTTATGAAGGATAACCTTACTCCCGAGGATTTCGCCGCACTGCTTTCACCGGCGGCAGCACCCTATCTTGAAGAAATGGCTGCAAGAGCTAAAGAGGTTACACACGCTCATTTCGGCAATGCAGTAACACTTTTTACTCCCTTATACATAGCCAACTACTGTGAAAACCACTGCGTTTACTGCGGATTTCACTGCTACAACAGAATTAAGAGAGCAAAGCTTACTTCGGAAGAGATTGAAAAGGAGCTTCAAACAATTGCCGAATCCGGACTTGAGGATATTCTGATTTTGACAGGCGAAAGCAGAACCATGTCAAGTGTTGAATATGTTGGTGAAGCGGTTAAGCTTGCGGCAAAATATTTCAAACAGGTTGGACTTGAAATTTACCCCCTGAACACAGACGAATACCGCTATATTCATGAATGCGGAGCCGATTATGTCTGCGTTTATCAGGAAACATACAATACTGACAAATATGAAACACTTCACTTAAGAGGTCATAAGAGAATTTTCCCCTACAGATTTAATGCACAGGAAAGAGCGATTTTAGGGGGTATGCGTCTTGTTTCCTTCGGCGCTCTTTTGGGTCTTGATGATTTCAGAAAGGATGCTTTCGCAACGGGTCTGCACGCATATTATCTTCAGAGAAAATATCCCCATGCCGAGATTTCTTTCTCACCGCCCAGACTTCGCCCCATTATAAACGACGAAACTGTGAACCCCAACGACGTTCACGAAACCCAGCTTTTACAGGTAATGACGGCTTACAGACTGTTTATGCCCTTTGCGGGAATAACCATTTCTACCCGTGAAAGAGCAGGCTTCAGAGACAACGTTATAGGAATGTGCGCCACAAAGATTTCAGCCGGTGTAAATGTGGGCGTCGGCGGTCACAGCGGCGAGGAAAAAGGCGACGAGCAGTTTGACATTTCAGACGGAAGAAGTGTCGAAGAGGTTCACGCAGCAATTAAAGCCCACGGCTGTCAGCCCGTTTATAACGATTATGTGAGGGTATAAAAATGAAGGTCATTGCCGTTACAAACAGGCATCTTTGCAAAGAGCATTTTTTAAAGAGACTTGAAAGAATTTCAAAAGCCGAAGCGGATTATATTATTTTAAGGGAAAAGGACTTGGAAGAAAGCGAATATTTTGCGCTTGCGGAAAAATGCCTTAAAATCTGCGGAGATAAGCTTATTATAAATTCAAGGGTTGAAACTGCAAAGACCTTGGGGGTTAAAGCAATTCAGCTTTCATACTCCGATTTTTTTAAATATGAAAAAGAGCCTTTTGAAAAAATAGGGGTTTCCGTTCATTCCCTCGTAGAAGCAAATAAGGCAGACAGTCTCAATGCGGATTTTATAATCGCCGGTCATATTTTTGAAACGGACTGCAAAAGGGGAGTTGAGCCCAGAGGGGTTGATTTCATTAAAGAAATTGCTCAAAACGTGAAGGCTCCTGTTTTTGCTATCGGCGGAATAAGTCTTGAAACGGCTCCGCTGCTTAAAAACAGCGGTGTTGCAGGTGTCTGCATAATGTCCGGACTTATGTCGGGAGACAATTTTGAAGAAATAATCGAAAGTATAAAGCTGCTTTAAGACTTTATTGTAAAAATTTAATAAAAACAAAAACAGCCCTCTCATTTTCGCAGGAAAACAAGAGGGTTGTTTTTTTAGGGAGAAAACCTGTTTTTTACAGACTTTGCTTTAAAATATCAACTATTTCATTACGGCTTAAGATTTTGTAGCCGCCTTCAAGAATAATTGTGGAATCGGCAATGCCTTCCACCATAGCTTCGTCAGCTCCCAAGTCGGTTATGTTCATAACAAGCCCAAGCTCATTCATCCAGCTTTCCATAGCGGAAAGACCTTCAAGGGCAGTTTCGGTATCGGTTTTGCCGTTAGCATCAACGCCCCAAACATTAATCGCAAAGCTCTTAAACTTTTCAAGACCGTAGGGCATAATATATTTGTAATAGGGAAGAGATACTGCCGCAAGGGTCATACCGTGAGTAGCGTTTGTGTGAGCGCCTACTGCCTGACCCAGCATATGAACCATCCAGTCGGTGGATTTGCCCTTTGCCACAAGCGTATTCAGCGCCCAGGTTGCAGTCCACATAATGTTGCTGCGTGCTTCATAGTCAAGGGGGGTTTTGTTAGCTATGCGGCTTGAATGTATAAGTGAGCGCATAAGACCTTCGCTTATATAGTCGCTTGTGTTATCGTCATCACCTGAAAAATACTGTTCGCAGATGTGGTTGAAAATATCGTATATGCCCGAAACCATTTGATAATGAGGAAGGGTCATTGTATATCTGGGGTTTAAAATCGAAAATACGGGCATAATCTTTTCATCTGCAAAAACGTGACCTATTTTCATTTTTGTTTCTGTATTTGTAATAACCGCACCGGCGTTCATCTCAGAGCCTGTGCCCACCATAGTCAAAACACAGCCTACGGGAATAATTTCACAGTCGGGCTCTTCAAATTTTAAATAATATTTTTCCCAGGGGTCCTCCTTACAGTTTACGGACACCGAAAGAGCCTTTGAATAGTCGCAGACCGAGCCGCCGCCTACTGCCAAAATAAGGTCGGGCTTATGGCTTCTTGCAATTTCAATTCCCTCATAGAGCTTATTTAAAGTGGGGTTGGGCATAACGCCGGAAATCTCGGCAACATCCTTGCCCTCAGCCTTTAAAACAGCCATAACCTCGTCATAAATCCCGTTTTTCTTAACGGAACCTCCGCCGTAAACCAGAATAATGTTTTTTCCGTATTTTTTGAGCTCGGAAGCCAAATAACCAAGAGAATTTTCTCCGAAATATAATTTTGTGGGGTTGCAGTAAGCAAAATCACCTAACATAAATAATTCCTCCTTTTTACAGTTCAACTTTTCTGTCAATAATTATAACACTTTCGAAAATATATGTAAAATACTTAATTGTAATATTTATCCATAGCCGAAAAGCATAATAAAAAGAATATTCTTTAAAAATTTTAATAAAATTTAATGGCATTCCACTGTAAAATATGATAAAATGTAATTATAGAGAAAAAAATCACTCATAAAGGAGGAAAATCAATGAAAAAGCTTTTATTTTTATTGGCTGCGGTTTTTATTTTAACCGTGCCTTCAGCGGCTTTTGCCGATACCTTTTTGTCGGAGGACGAAATTGCCGCTCTTGAAGCAAATGAGGACGAGGAGCCATACTCGGTTCTTTTAAACAACACAGGCTTTGTTACCTTTTCGGCGCAGCAGCCCATTAATGTAGACGGCAGAGTTTATGTTCCCGTCAGAGGTGTATTTGAAAATTTGGGTTACGAGGTTGATTTTGATGTTGAAACCAAAACAGCCGTTCTTACAAGCAGCGAACACCAAATTGAAATAACCTTGGGCAATGAGTATTTTACAGTAGACGGCAGATATGTCTATCCTGAAACAGCCCAGTTTATAATGAGAGGTTCCTTTATGATACCTCTTAGGGCAGTTGCGGAGGCTATAGGCGCAGAGGTGGGATATAATGCCACATCAAGGCTTATAACCATTAACTATCAGCTTTCAACAGATGAAACCTCAGTGGCTACAAGGGCAACAACCACAACAGAAGCTATTACCGAAACTACTACCGAGGCTGCCGATGCAGACGAGGTAAATGTTCACTTTACCATCGACGGCACAGACTACCGTTTCGGTCAGACAAGGGTTTCCACACCTGTTAAAAAGCTTTCAAGCCCTTATGGCTTTACATGGTATGTTTATAAGCCCAACCTTAATAAGTATTATATGCTGGGAATAAATGACGAAGGCGAAATAGTTGCTTTTTATGCACAGTCCCTGAACTTTACATTTAAAACTCTGAGCTACGGCGACACATCGGTTAAAAATGCTCCAAATGTAAACGGCTATACCGTACAATATTATATGAGAAATTCTACGAATAAGCTTTATAACGGAAAGCTTTATGCATTATTTGTATGCAAAGACGAATATTTGGAAGAGGTCACATATGACTATGAGGTCTTGTCGGATATTAAGACCCAGCTTTTCGATATGCTATCTGCAATAAGAACAGGCGAGGGTCAGGGCGTTCAGGATCTTGAAATTTCAGAATATACTACAGCCCAGAAGCACACAGACGATTTAGCTGAAGGAAACAATCAGGCATCTGTATCCTTTACTCAAAAGCTGACGGATTCGGGAGTATATCTGGATATGCCTAAATATGATCTTTATGAAACAACAGCTTCTTCCACATTCTATTTAGACTTGCTGGACAGAATACTTTCAAATACTTCTGCATATCAGGCTGTTCTCTACGGAGGATATTATGATATAGATATAGGTCTTTCCTACAGCGAGGACGAGGATCTTCTCTATTACGCTCAGAATATTTATATTTCAAAAGACGATTATTACGATGATGACTACAGCTACAGATAAATAATATAGTTATTTAACTGACAGCATAAAAAAGGCGGCGCAGACTGAATTAATCTGCACCGCCTTTTTAGTGTTAGTTAGCTTTATACAAAGCATACTTTTATAGGTTTTTATTAAACAGAAAACACCTCTCAGTCAGCTTCGCTGACAGCTCCCCTCAAGGGGAGCCTAAGCATATGATTATTTAAGATCTACTGCGTTAAGGAAGTCCTGATCGTCATAGTCCTTATTTTCACCGACCATACCCCAAATAAAGGTATAAGCCTTTGTGCCTACGCCTGAGTGAATTGACCAGCTGGGTGAAATAACTGCGCTTTCGTTCTTCATAACGATGTGTCTTGTTTCGTCGGGCTTGCCCATCATATGGAAAACAACATTGTTTTCGTCCATATCGAAGTAGAGATAAACCTCCATTCTTCTTTCGTGTGTATGACAGGGCATAGTGTTCCAGTTGGAACCGGGAGCAAGCTTTGTAAGACCCATAGCAAGCTGGCAGCTGCCGTATTCAACGCCGTCACGCTCTGAAAGTCTTGCGAAAACCTCGTCATGGATGTACTGGTTGATCTGTCTCTTGTTGCAGTCCTCAAGTGTGCCCAAGGGCTTGTGGTTTGCATCGTCATAAGAAATCAAAACTGTGGGATATGTCTTGTGAGCTGTACCTGAGTTTACATAAAATTTAGGTGGATTGGCTGCGTCCTTAGCCTTAAATTCGATTTCCTTAACGCCCATACCAACGTAAATAGCGTCATAATTATTTACTGTATATTCCTTACCGTCAACAACTACAAAGCCGTCGCCGCCGATGTTGATTGCGCCCAGCTCTCTTCTCTGAAGGAAATATTCCGCTGCAAGCTCCTTGCTGCCTTCAAGCTTAAGACCCTCTGTGGTGGGGGTTACGCCGCCGAAAATTATTCTGTCGTTATGGCTGTAAACAAGCTTAATTTCACCGGGAACGAAAACATTTTCTACTAAGAAATGATCTCTGATCTGCTGTGTGGTATAATGCTTAACATCATCAAAATGATTTGAATATCTTGTTTCAAGCTTCATATTAATTAAACCTCCTGTATTAGTTAGAAAAAAAGGGGCGTTCGGAACGCCCCCTTAGATTGTCAATAAACCAATTTGCACCATAAAATTTAATTTATCAATGCCTAATTTTCCGTCAGCGTCGCAGACTTAAATCCGCAAGGCGAGCTTTGCCCGCCTGAGGACAGAAACTTTTCTGTGAAGTTGATACGTAGTATCAACTTTGCGGAAAACTTGATGGTTTCTACCTTAGACCCTTTGAAAAAATGTGTAGCATTTTTTCAAAACTAAATTATCTCTGAACACGTCCGGAGCCGTCGCCGCCTGCAAGAGTTTCAACATCTTCTCTTGTAACAAGGTTGAAGTCGCCGGGGATTGTGTGCTTAAGAGCAGAAGCAGCTACTGCAAATTCAAGAGCGTCCTTCATGTTCTTGCCGTCTACAAGACCGCAGATAAGTCCGCCTGCGAAGGAGTCGCCGCCGCCTACTCTGTCAACGATGGGGTTGATTGTGTACTTACGGCTGTGATAGAATTCTCTTGTCTTGCCGTCCATAATACAAGCTGACCAGCCGTTGTTTGAAGCTGAATAGCTTTCACGAAGTGAAGAAATTATGTACTTGAAGCCGAACTTGTCAGCCATCTGGTTGAAGATGTCAACATAGCCCTGAAGCTCAAGGTTGCCGCTTGTAACGTCTGTTTCGCCGGGCTTGAAGCCGAGAACCTTTTCAGCGTCCTCTTCGTTGCCGATACAAACGTCAACATACTGCATAAGGTTTGTCATAACCTTCTGAGCCTTTTCAGATGACCATAATTTCTTACGGAAGTTAAGGTCGCAGCTTACTGTAACGCCGTGAGCCTTAGCAGCCTTTAAAGCAACTTCTGTAACCTCAGCAGCAAGGTCTGAAACAGCGGGAGTAATACCTGTGAAATGGAACCAGTCAGCACCCTCGAAAATAGCGTCGAAATCGAAAGCTGAAGCGGGAGCAGTAGCGATAGAGGAGTTAGCTCTGTCATAAACTACGTTTGAAGCTCTCATAGAAGCGCCTGTTTCAAGGTAGTAGATACCGAGTCTGTCGCCGCATTTAGCAACATGCTTTGTGGAAACGCCGTACTTGTTAAGAGCAGCAACTGCACAAGCACCGATGGGGTTATCGGGAACAGCTGTTACGAATTCAGCGTCATGACCGTAATTTGAAAGTGAAACAGCAACATTGGCTTCGCCGCCGCCGTAGTTAATATCAAATTCTGTAGCCTGTATAAACTTCTCGTTGCCGGGTGTTGAAAGTCTGAGCATAATTTCGCCCATAGTTACAATTTTAGCCATTAAAAATTCCTCCTGAAAGTCAGTTTATTTAGAGAGTTATCCAAAACACATACGGAATAACCCCTTGTCTTTAGTAATTATAACACATAATCAACAGCATTTCAACTACTAATTTATCAAATTTTTAGTAAAAGTTAAAAACATTTCAAAATCGTCTTTTTCCTTAGGCTCTTTGAAAAATAGCAAGCATTTTTTCGAATATCTTAATAATAATATATCATCTTTCCGTCATAGGCTCTGACAACAATAAGCCTCAGCTCAGTGTCTCGGTCTGCGGTTGTTCCGTCGGGAGCGTCGGCATAATCCTTATTATAGACAATATATGCGTCCAAAGCTTCATTATAATCCACAGACAAATCATAGCCTATGCTTTCCAAATTATATGCCCCAAGCAAAATCTTTTTGCAATAATCCTTCGCTTCATCATCGGAAACGGAATAGCCAAAGGTCAAGTCAATATCCGTATAGGTCTGAAGAACCGAATATGCATAATAAAAATCTTTGGACGAATCGTAATAAAAATTCTCTTCATCTAAGGAAGCGTCATCGGGAAAACGGCTGTCATTAAGCTTAAGGCGGCGTCCGTCAGGAAGAAGCTCGTCAAGAAGCCTTTCCTCTTCCCTAAAATCATATGACTTTATGTTAAAGAAGCCGTTGTCGAAGTTCATCATCTTCGATTCCTTTTGGGCTAAAAAATAAGCGTAATTTATGGGGACGTATATTTCATCGTCAATATAATAACCGTCCTGCCCGAAAGACAGGCTCAGCTCTTCATATTCTTCGCTGTTCTCGTCAATCAAGGTTATAGGAAATTCTTCGTATTCCTCTATATCGGAGATACAGGCGTCAATCATCATTCTGTAGGTGTGTCCGTCAAGCTGAATTTTACCCCAGCTGTAAAGGGCATAGCTTCGGTTGTCAACATTTTTATTGTTGAATGTAATAAGCTTATTAACAGGCGAATATGTATATTCTCCGCCGAAGGCTTCAATCAAATCCTTAAATGAAACTAAATTTTCAATGCCCGCAAAATTAAATTCATAGCCCCTTAAAATTTTACCTGTTTCTTCTCCGTCTGAATAAATCTCATATTCCTTATAAACCGAATTGTTTTTCATTGCGGAAATCTTTTCTTCATTTCTGTATGATGTAAAGGGTGACGGTACTGCATTGTCATAGTCGATTTTCTGCTCTTCAAAAGTCTTTGAGCTGCCGGTATTTTCGGCTGCATAAATATTCATTCCACTCAAAAGACACACAACAACAGCTGTGTTAATAATTTTTCCCATCAATTTCATAAATAAAATCCTCCTTTTAAATACTTTGCCGAAATTTTTGTTGTTTTTCCGGTTTTGATGTGTTATACTTAATTACAGAACTTCTTGTCTTTTGACAAAAGTTCTCATAGGGGAGTAGTTGCGGTTATTCCTCACCTGCCTATTACATATGAAAGAGGTGCTGCTTATGAAATAAGCGATTAACTTCGTAATTATGTAAAAAGGGGGTGATGCGGCTTATGGCAGAGATTATTTATGATGTATACGTGATTGCAGTAATTATTGCAGCAGTTATACGTATCGCAAGAATAATAATCAAAAACATAAAAAAATAACCGTCAGGCTGTCCGATCCTGAACTGCACCCAAAAAACTGGACTTAAAATAACCGTTATGGTATAATATA